>JAEYYS010000491.1 GCA_023428335.1 Verrucomicrobiota bacterium
GTACTCCAGCGACGCAGCACCGATAGCATGGCAAAAACCAGGCAAAACAAGCTCAACCACGGGGCAATCTGCGGGCCGATGTTTGACAACGCCTGAAGACCAGGATTGGTGAAACCAGCCTTCGGAAGCACAACCGACAACCCGACGTAAACCACGCCAGCCAAAGTCACATTGACCCACCACGGAGCGAGGATCAAGAAATCACCGTACCCTGATTTGCGAATGCGGGGCATCCGTTTCATGTCTCGTGAGAGTTAAAAAGTGCCCTAGCTGTTTAGGCGCTTATGATGAGAGTATAATGCTTGGCATCACCCGTTCTTCCGCAAGCGGGTGCAGCTGCATCAGCCGTACCGCACCCACCCAGCGCTGAACCTCACTCCGTCTCCGGCTGCACCAGTTCGGCCCCCTTGAGCAGGCGGCAAAACTCCTTCTTGGTCACCGTGTGCAGCGTGCCCTCGCGACTCGCCGGATCCTTGAGGTGCTTGTACTCGATCGACATCCGCGCCCAGGTGACGATGCGGTAATGGTCGTCGCCCTTGCGCCAGATCTGTCCCTGTTCGAGTTTCATCTTGCTGCCTAACCCCGGCAGGGTCCCTTGACCAGCGCTTTCCGAACAGGGCCCGGCCGAATCACCCCAGTGCCCCCGCCCTCAGTCGGAAGCGCCCTGCAACAAGCCCGCCGCCGGTCGCGTAGCCTGCTGCCCATGCCCTCTTCCGTCTCGCGCCGTTCCCTGCTTCGCTCCACCACCCTGCTCGCCGGCGCCGCCCTGCTGCCCAACGCGCGCGCCGCGGAGGCGCCACTGCTGGCCTACGTCGGCACCTTCTCCTCCCCGCTTCAGGACGTGCTGCCCACCCAGGTCGACCTGCCACCCGGCAACGGCCGCGGCATCCACCTGTTCCGGGTCGACCGCAGCAGTGGTGCCCTGACGCCGGCGGGCGTGCTCGAATCGGGCACCAGCCCGAGCTGCCTCGCGGTCAACGCCGACGGCAGCCGCCTCTACACCGCCAACGAGACCGACCGCGCCAACGCCGCCGGCGAGGGCACGGTCAGCGCCTTCAGCATCGATCGCGCCAGCGGTGCGTTGACCCTGCTCAACACGGTCCGCTCCGGCGGTGCCGGGCCCACCTATGTCAGCCTGCATCCCTCGGGCCGCTTCCTGCTGGTGGCGAACTACTTCGGTGGCTCGGTCGCCGTGCTGCCGGTGCTGGCCGATGGCCGGCTCGGCGAGGCCAGCGATGTGAAGGTCGACGCCGGTGAGATCGGGCCGACCCGCGCCAAACACGCTCCGCCCGGCAGCTTCGCCTTCAGCGGCCACGATCGCACCCATGCCCACATGATCGAAGCCGATCCCAGCGGCGACTTTGTCCTGCATGTCGATCTCGGCCTCGACCGCATTTACGTCTGGCGCTTCGACAGTGAGCAGGGTCGCCTGACCCCGCACGAGCCCGCCTGGGTGAGCCTGCCGCCCGGCGACGGCCCGCGCCACTTTGCCTTCCATCCGAACGGCCGCTGGTTTTACTCGATCCAGGAGGAGGGCTCGACGGTCGTGCTCTTCGATTACGCCGCCGGCAAGCTCAGCGCCCGCCAGACCATCTCCAGCCTGCCACCGGGTTATGCCGGCAGCAATTTCTGCTCGGAAATCCTCGTCTCAACCGACGGCCGCTTTGTCTATGCCGGCAACCGCCTGCACGACAGCATCGGCATCTTCGCCGTCGGCGACGACGGCATGCTGCGCCACGTCGCCGATGAGTGGACGCGCGGCAACTACCCGCGCAGCTTCAGCTTCGCACCCGGCGGCGGCTTTCTCTATGTCTGCAACCAGCGCGCCGATCACGTCACGGTGTTCCGCGTCGACAAGGCCAGCGGCAAACTGGAGTTCACCGGCCAGTTCGTGCCGGTCGGCAATCCCTCGCACCTGGTCTTCGTCGATCTGGCCCGCTGAAGAATTTCGCTTGGCCGGCGCCAAGGCACAAGCAAGGTGGAGACCGACCATGCGCAGTCAGAAAAAGAACAATCGCTCGCCCCGCCCCTTCAAGCAGCCGGACAACGTCTGGTCCGGCAATCGCGCCGACCGCGGTTTCATCCCCGGTGCCAAACCGGCGGCCGCGAAACCTCGCCCGACAGCGCCGCCTCCGGTTGCCGAGCCGCCGGCGCAGAACGACGCCTGAAGCCGCGGATGAACGCCCTGCGACTGCTCGCCGCGCTTTTTCTGGTCGCCTGTGCCACCGCGCCGCGCGACGACCTGCCGGCGCTGCTGGTCGAACGCCTGGCCTGGATGGACGAGGTGGCGCGCTACAAGCAGGCGCGCGGATTGCCCATCGAAGACGCCCCGCGCGAAGCCGCCCTGCTCGACGCCATGGCCCGCGAGGCCGAAACCGCCGGTTTGCCGCCCGCCGAGGTGCGCGCTTTTTTCGCTGGCCAGATCGAGGCCGCCAAGCAGGCCCAGCACGCCTGGCTGAAGTCGCAGGCGGATCAAGCCTGGAACGACACTTCCCTGCCCGATCTCGCCGGCGAGGTTCGTCCCGCCCTTGATGCGCTCGGCCGTCGCCTGATCGCGGCGCTGGCCGAGGCGCGCGACCGTCAGGATCCGCAGGCGATCGTGCAAGCCGCGCACGAGCGACTGCAGGCTGCGGGCCATGGCGAAGCCGTGCGCACGCCCGCCCTGCGCGGCCTGCGCGCGGGGCTCGGCCTCAGGGACTGAGCCTGCGCCTCAGCCGAGCAGCCAGTTGGCCACGCCCTGCCAGGCGGCGGTGCGGGCGCTCAGCGAAAACACCAGGCTGCCGAGCAGCATGACCAGCCAGGCCGCGGCGAACGGCTTGTCGAGGCGGCGCAGCGACAGGCTGCGCAGGCCGAGCAGGAGCAGTCCCAGCAGGTTCATGGTCAGGAAGGCGCTGAAGGTCTGTTCCAGCCAGGTGCCGGCATACCAGGCGTTGACCGCCTCGATGCGGCCCAGCGCGGCCGAGACCGCTGTCAGCGAAGCCAGCAGCATCAGCGGCCGGTGCCAGGCCGGTTGACGGCGCCAGAGCACCCCGGCGCCCACAAAGCCGCCGAAGAGCAGGATGCTGCCCACCGGCACGGTGAGAAACTCCTTGGGCAGCAGGCCAAAGATGCGCAGGTCGGGCGGCGCCACCCGGGCCGCTTCAATGCCGGTGCGCAGACCGGTGAGGAAGACGCCGAGGGCGATCAGGGCGCCAAGGCGACCGAGCGCGAGATGCAGGCGTTTGCGCTGCAGGCTGACCAGCAGCGGCTGGACCACGGCAAAGAGCATCCAGAGGGTCATCAACGCACCGTGGCCGATGAGCAGGCTGCGGATCGGCGGCGCCAACTCGCGCCCCGGGTAGGCCTTGCCTTCCAGGTAGAAGAAGCGGAAACCGATCGCGGTCAGCACGAGCAGACCGAGCGAGGCGAGCAGGTAGAAGTGGCGGCCGAGGAAGGACGTCCTGACGAGGGAGTGGGTGGGTTGGATCATGAGGGGAGCAAAAGAAGCATGCCACAGATGCGGCGCGCCGGGCAATGCCAACGATGCGGGCGGGATCAGAGGCGGGCCAAGGAATCCGGGGAGCGCGACAGGCCTCAGCGTCCCTCGGCGATGATACCGGCGGCGATGCGTTCGGCGAGGGCGCCGATGGTGCGCGACGGATTGACGCCGATGGCGCGCGGGAAAATGGCCGCATCGGCGACGAAGAGGTTGCGGTGACCAAAGACCTCCCCACGCGGGTTGACGACACCGGTGGCGGCATCCTCGCCCATGCCACAGCCGCCGAGCGGATGCGGCGTGACCAGGTCCCGGGCCAGGGTCCAGGTGGGCGGCACCATGGGGGTGCCGCCGGTGGCGCGCGCGAGTTTTTCATGCATGCGCACAACGGCATTGATCGCCGCCTCGGACTTGTCGATGTCCCAGCGCAGATGCAAACGGCGCGGTCCAAAAAGGCCCCAGCGCCGTTTCAGGCTGAACTCGCCGTTGGCGGCATCCACCGCCTGGGCGAACCAGGGCATGACATTCTGGAAGGGATCGCGCTCGCGCAGCAGCCGGCGCATCGCCTCGACGAGGATCCGCGCACGCGGGTTGCGCGGCGGTCGCTCGGCCTTTTCGCGCAGGTAGTTGCCGAGCAGGTCGGGCGCCCCGCCATCCTCGATCCAGAACACCTGTCCGTCCACGCTGCCGTCGAGAAAGTCGATGGCACTGGAAATCGTTGGCCCGCGCGTCGGCGAGATCGTCCGCCCCGGGTGCAGGGCCGGCGTCAGGAAGTCGCCATTGCTGCTCCACCCCAGGCCCAGGCGTTGGCTGACCGCCGGCAGGCTGCGCCACTCATCGCGGCAGCGCAGCAGCAGCTCGGTCGAACCCAGCGAACCAGCGGCAACGATGATGAGACGGGCGCTTTCCTGGCCCGGCAGGCGACGCCCGTCGCGCAATTCATCGTACTCGACGCGGTAACCGCCGTCGACCGGCACGATCCGGCTGACCAGGTGCAGCGGCCGCACCTCGGCGTGATGCTTTTCAGCCCAGGCGATGTAGTTGCGGTCGAGCGTGTTCTTGGCATCGACGTCGCAGCCAATGTCGCAGTTGCCGAGGTGCACACAGGTTCCCTGCTCGACGCCCTGGGCATTGGTGAAGCGGCGCGACTTGGCCGGGTTGAAGGGGTCGGGCTGCCCGTAAGTCCAGGCCGGATCGAAGGAGACCGCCAGCTCCAGCGGCTGGAAGCGGTCGGGCTGGCCAATCTTCTCCGCCGCCTCGCGCATCAGCTTCATGCGCTCGGTCCACTGGTTGTCGGGAACGCGCTGCACGTTCATGAAGCGCGCGACCGCGTCATAGTACGGCTTCAACTCGGCATGGGTGATCTCCTCCGGCCAGCCCTGCTCAAACACCTGCGCCGGCGCCTCGCAGGAGATGTTGGCGTAGATGAGTGAGCCACCGCCGACCGCGGCGCCCTGGGCCACCGCCATGTGCGGGAACTGGCGCAGGTCGATCCAGCCGTTTTCCTTTTCGGGCCGCTCCTGGTTCCACAGCCAGGCATCCTCCGGCTTGCGCGGGTAGGTCGTGCGATCCCAGCGCCGGCCGCGCTCGAGGATGAGCACCTTGTAACCCGCCTCGGCAAGGCGGCAGGCGGTGATGGCGCCGCCGAAACCGCTGCCAATGACAATGACATCGTACTTCATGGCCGCAGGTAGGAGTTCCAGAGTTCGCCGAGGAAAAACCGGCCGAAGGCGGCGATGGCGCGCCCACCCTCGGTGGCACTCGGCGCATTGACCGCACGCAGGGTTGAAACCAGCTTCATCAATTCCAGCGGCCCGAGCGTCAGCAGGCCGGCCCCCACCACCGGCGCGCTTTTGTCGGCGCCCCGGTGCAGCAGGGTGTGCAGGGTCGTGGTGTCCCGCCACAGGTCAAGCCCCGCCTCATCGCGCACCTCCTTCCAACCGGCCAGGTAGTAGTCCTGGCCGCCGTGCTCAAAGGCCATCTCGTAGACCATGTGCTTGAGCTTGGGCTGACCGGTGGGCGAAAACAGGTTGAAGACGCCGCCCTTGGCCGGCAGACCCGTGCCGAAGGGCGGGTAGTCGAGGCTGCCGCCGATCTGTCCGGCGTGTGCCGGATCGGCGATGAAGCGCTCCATGTCGGGGATGGTGATGACCGCGTGCATGGCCAGGATGTGACCGGACGCCTTGCCCTTCTTGTCGCCGACCAGCGGGTCGGTCTCGCCGAGGCTGAAGCCGCCGGCCATGGTTTCGCGGAAGGTGATGCCTGTCGGGGTGTCGCTCATGGTTTGGATGGGTTGAAATCAGGCCGCCCGCTCGAGTTCGGCGCGGATCCGCGGAAACACATCCCGCGCCGCGTGCCGGCCCATGAAGAGGTCGAGATGGCTGTAGTCGCGCAGCACGGTCAGGCTGTCGTAACCCGGCCGGTGGCGGTCGAGCCAGGCATGCGTGCGGCGCTGACTCTCCGGCAAGTAGCAGCGGTTGTCCTCGCCGGTGAACAGGGCGAAGCGCGCGTCCGTCTGCGGCGGCTGCGCTGCGAAGTCGGCGGGCAACTCCGGCCGGCCGTCGACCGCGACGAGATGCCCGCGGCGCGAGCAGCGGGCCATCTGGCGGAAGAAGCGCAGTGGCACCTCGGCGAACTCGTGCTTGAGCCACTCATGGGTGGCCTCGTTCAAATTGGCATGATTCCACAGTGCCGGGAAACCGCTGCCGAAGGTGAAGCTGACCTGCTTGCAGACCGCGTTGTCGCACTCGTGATGGGTGAGCTCAACCATGAGCGAAATGGCCTTGGCCGCCAGCGTCGGCGCATGCAGGCCCCAGCGCGGATTGAGATGCGACGTCACCAGACCGAGCAGGGGCACCGCGGCGTTCAACTTGAAGCGCGAGAAGAGCGGAACGACGGTGTGCAGCGACACCGCACTGCTGATGATCGTCCGCACCTCCGGCACCAGACCGGCCAGCGCCGACATGGTGAAGCTGGTCGAGCCCTGGCAGTGAATGATCGCCTGGATCTCGGCGCAACCGGTCTCGCGAACCACGGTTTTCACCGCCTGCGGATGATCAAAAACCGCGGCCTGATCGAGCGTCCAGTCGTTCGGCGGCAGATCAATGCTCGCCCGCCAGTTTTCCAGCCAGACATCGTAGCCGTGGTCAATCAGGTCGTCGACCACGTTGGTTTCAACCGGGGCGCGAAAGATGTTGGCGCGCACGCCGGCGCCATGCACGAGCAGGACCGGGCCACGCGTCGGCGGACGCGGGCCGCGCACATGGATGAGGTGGCAGTCCAAGCCGTCGCCGGCGCGGAAGGGAACAACACGCTCGCTGCGGTCCGCGCGCAGGGGAGGCTGGAGGGGATTCGGGGTCACGGCGGCAGATCCAGGAATTACCAAGCGGTGAGTTGCAGTCGCTCGGCCGCGCTGCTGAAGCGGCCGTCCTGCTTGCGGGTCTCGATCGGCAAACCATCCCAGTCAAACATCTGCACGCGCAGTTCCGCGGTTGCCGGATCGAGATCGAGGCGGGTGTAATTGTCGTCCTGGGTGAACCCCCAGGCGCGGTAATGCAGGACGCCGAGGTCCTTGCCGAGCGGGAACGGGTCGGGCGTGCTTTTATCGCGCGAATCGTGCACGTAACCCGCGGGATCGCCGTCGGCGAAGGCAAAGGGCCAGTAAAAGGCCGAGGAGACGATCGAGTAGGCCGTCAGCCCCTGCCCAGGACCTTCAAACTCCAGCTTGGCGACACAAGAACAATGGATGTCACCGGAGAGGAAGACGACATTCTGCACACCATGGCGAACAATGGTGTCAAGCAGGGCACGGCGCGTGTGCGGGAAGGCCGGCCAGGTGTCGCTGGCTTCGCGCCCGCGGCCTTCGCGCTCGTCGACGCCGTTGGGCAGAAAGACACTCGACGAAACAATGAACTTCGGCGTGTTGCCGCACTGCTGCTGCATGTGCCGCAACCATTCGCAAAGGCGATCGAGTTGATTGGGCTCGGAGGGGTGCAGCGCGGGTTTGCCGAGCAGATGGTTGTCCTCCAACCCGCGCTCCTGCGTGTAGCGCTGCGTGCGTGTGTCGAGAACGTAAAACGGATAACCGGCGGCGGCGAAGTCGTAGTGGAGCTGGATCGCCTCCATGCGCCGCAGCTGCGGCGACTCACCATCGGGCAAACCGTGCACGTAGCTGTCGGCAAAGCGCGGCCCGTGACTCCACTGATAGCTCATGTAGGCACCGATGGCGAGGTTGAAGAGCTGGCGACTCTTGTGCGAACGGTGCAGACGATCCTGCGTCCAGTTGTCCTCGATCTCATGGTCATCGAGGATCATGTAGGTCGGCACCCGGCGCAAAAACTCGCGCATGTTGCGCGAGCCAAAGGCGGTGTGATAGCGCTCCTGGAACTCCTCGTACGTGTCGGCCAGCCCAATCGGCACGTGTCGGTTGAGCATGTCCGCATAGATTTGATCGCCCACCATGAGGGTGAACTGGACCGGCGGCCGCCCCGTCCCCTCGGCGCAGGCCTCCTTGCGCATCGGCCCAAAAATGCGGTCGGCCTCCTTGCGCTTCCAGAGCAGGCCCGGATAGCGACAGGAACCAAAGAGGAAAGCCAACGCAGCCGACGCGGAAGATCCGGTGGCCGGGGGCGCCGGCAAGGTCGTGAACTCCGCCTCGGCATAAATGCCCTCCAAGGGCTCGCGGTTCAACTTGTCGGCCCAAACCTTGGGTGGCGGCAGCTTCGAGGCGATCTGCTCACTGCTGACATTGCTGTCGTCCGGATAGGCGTCATCCAGATAGAGCACCGCCAGACGCACTCGATAAGAAGTCGCCGGCTCCAGCTCAAAGGGCTTCAACCTCTCGCGCATCGCCTCGTCCTGCCAAAGCGAAACATCGACGCCCAGGTTGAAGG
>JAEYYS010000022.1 GCA_023428335.1 Verrucomicrobiota bacterium
GCCATGCACCGCGCCCTCGTTTTATTGCCCCTGCTGACCATCGCCCTGACCGCCGCCGAACCCGTCACTCTCAAGCTCTGGCCCGGTGGCGCCCCTGAACCGGCCGGCTTCCAGGCCCAGCCCGAGGAGGAGATGAAGCGCGTGCCGGACGACGGCATCCGCCGGGTCGCCCACGTCTCCGATCCCGAGGTCACGTTTTATCCGGCCGAGGGGGCCACGACCACCGTTCTGGTCTGCCCGGGCGGCGGCTACAACATCCTCGCCATCGAGCACGAAGGCACGGAGGTCTGCCGCTTCCTCAACCGCAACGGCTATCACGCCGCCCTGCTCAAGTACCGCGTGCCGCGCCGCGACCCCGCCAACCCGGGTCGCGAACCCCTGCAGGACGCCCAGCGCGCCCTCGGCCTGCTGCGCAACCGCGCCGCCGAACTCGGCCTGCGCCCGGAGCGCCTCGGCATCCTCGGCTTTTCCGCCGGTGGCCATCTGGCCGTCATGACCGCCCTGCATCAGGACGAACGCAGCTACCCGCAGGACGCCAAGCTCGACGCCAAAAACGTCCGCCCCGACTTCTGCATCCCCATCTACCCCGCCTACCTGGTCGGCAAGGACGACACCTTCACACTGCTGCCGGAGGTGAAGGTGACTCCGCTGTCGCCGCCGATGTGCCTGGTCCACGCCCACGACGACAAGGGCGTCACCAGTTCCAGCGCCAGCGCCCTGCTGTACCTCGAATACAAAAAGCTCGGCCTGCCCTGCGAACTGCACATCTACAGCCAGGGCGGCCACGGCTTTGGCATGAAACGCAAGGATCAGCCCGTGCAGGACTGGCCGGTGCGCGTTGTCGAGTGGCTCAAGGCCTCGGGCTGGTGAGTGCTGGATCGCTCCCCGCTTGATCGGCGCACCGACACGATAGCCCAGCCGTGGACGGCTGGGCGGTTTCCGGCTCAACTGCGGGTGATGAACTCGTCCATGTTCAGGACGATGCGCAGCGTCGCCGCCCAAGCCGCGGTTTCCGCCGCCGGCACGCCGGCCAGGCCCTGCGCGCCGGTGGCCTGCTGCGCCTGCTCGACACTGGCCTGGTAATGGTAGCGCGCCTCGGTGAGCAACTGGCTCAAGGCCCGGCCTTCCTGCGCCGTCGGCGCCCGCCCGAGGCAGAGCCGGAAGGCGTGAGCGATCCGGGCGTCGTCGCCCGCCAGTCCCGGGACCGCCAGCACACGCTTCGCCAGCGCCTGCGCCGCCTCGGCGAAGGCCTCGGCATTGAGGGTGGTCAGGGCCTGCAGGGGCGTGTTGGAGACGGTGCGACGGATGTTGCTGACGTTGGAATCGGGACAGTCGAAGGTCGTCAGGTCCGGATGCGGCGAGGTGCGCTTGAAGAAGGTGTACAGGCCGCGGCGGTAACGATCCTCACCGCGGCTGGTCGTCCACTTGAAGTTATTGGCGTAGCTGAGCGCAGCGACATCCTCCGGCATGGGCGGGAACACGCTCGGCCCGCCGATCTTGGGCGACAGCAGGCCAGCGGCGGCGAGGTGCAGGTCGCGGACAATCTCGGCCTCGACGCGCAGGCGGTTCTGCCGCCAGAGCAGGTGGTTGTTGGGATCGATCTCTGAAAGGCGCGCCAACTCAGCCGCCGGGCGCGTGCTGACGCTGCTCTGCCGGTAGGTGGCGGACAGAAGGATGGTCTTGAGCAGTTTTTTGCGGCTCCAACCGCCGTCCATGAACTC
This sequence comes from Verrucomicrobiota bacterium, assembly GCA_023428335.1. GTDB lineage: Bacteria > Verrucomicrobiota > Verrucomicrobiia > Verrucomicrobiales > Verrucomicrobiaceae > Prosthecobacter. The sequence continues at coordinate 1,722 of JAEYYS010000022.1, forward strand.
GGCCGCCAGCCAATCGAGCAGTTCCGGATGGCTGGGCCGCTCGCCGCGCACGCCGAAGTCGCCCGGCGTGTGCACCAGACCGAGCCCGAACAGCTTGCCCCAGAGGTGGTTGACGGTGACGCGCGCGGTCAGCGGGTTGTCGCGGCTGGCCAGCCAGCGGGCGAGGTCGAGGCGGGTGGCGCCCTCGCGGGCCTGACCGGGCGGAATCGCCACACCGAGTACGGCCGGCGTCACCGGATCGGCGGGCTGCAGGAAGTCGCCGCGGTGCAGCACCCGGGTCGCGCGCGGCTCCTGGCGACGCTGGGCGAGCACACGCACGTCCATGAGGGGCGGCTTGGGCAGCTTGTCCTGGGCGGCCTGCAGGGCCGCGGCGGCCGCGGTCACCCCGGGATCGATTTTTTCGAGCCAGTCGTACAGCGCCTGAATGACCACCGGATTGCGACGGCGCGGCTCTTCGTTGAGAATGCGCACGACCGCCGCCGGCGCCAGACTTGCCTCGGTCTGCTCCGCCGCCGCCCGCAGGCGCAGGCGACCGAGCGTGTGGCTGGCGTCCTTGGCGTAATTCTGATCGAGCTCGACAACGATCTCGCGCCCGGCCGGCACGGGTTCGGCCAGGTGCAGGGTCAGGCGCTGGACCTTGCCGGTGCCGCCGCTGATCGCCCAACCGGTGTCGGCCTTGCCATCCATCGCCGCCGCCGCGGCAAACCCCTTTTGCTCATGGGTCGCCTGGGGCGAATGCAGGACCTGCGCACGGCCATCGACGAACACCCGCAGCTCGCTGAGCACAAAATTGCCGCCGCTGCTGCGGCCCGGGCCCTGCTGCGGCAGGGCTGGATCGGGCAGGGCTTCGAGTTGCAGCGAGGCGACCGCCTGCGGCGCGGCCGCCAGGCGCAGGGTGTAGCGCTCGTTCTTGGCCTGCTTGCCAGTGACCCGCAGGGAGCCGTCGGCCAGGGTCTCAAAGGTCGCGCCCGCCCGGCTTTTCGCCTCGGCGACCGCCCGCACTTCAAACTGCTGCACCGGCTTGTCGGCGCGCACCTTGGCCAGCCTCGCCTGCATGCCCTTTTCCCACTCGGGCAACCGCCGCGGCAGGGCGGCCTTGGCCTCGTCGAGGCGCTGCTGCAGCGGCAGCAGGGCGCGCGCCGCAGCGCCGTTGGCCTTTTCATAAGCCGCCCAAGCCTCGGGCGAGACCGGCGCCTGGCGCGTGACTTCGTCGCCATTGTCAAAAAAGGCGTACAGCTCGTAGTACTCGCGCAGGGTGATCTGGTCGTACTTGTGAGTGTGGCAGCGCGCGCAGCCGACGGTCAGGCCCAGCCAGACGGTGCCGACCGTTTCCGTGCGGTCCATGCAGGCCTCGACGCGGAACTGCTCCTGATCGGTGCCGCCCTCGGTGTTGGTCAGGGTCTGGCGATTGAAGGCAGTGGCGACCATCTGCTCCGGGGTCGCCTGCGGCAGCAGGTCGCCGGCGAGCTGCTCGATCGTGAACTGATCAAACGGCAGGTCGTCGTTGAAGGCGCGGATGACCCAATCGCGGTAGCGCCAGGCATCGGGGCGCGCTCGGTCTTTTTCATAGCCGTCGCTGTCGGCGTAGCGCGCCATATCGAGCCAGTGGCGTCCCCCGCGTTCGCCGAAATGCGGGCTCTGCAGCAGCTCATCGACCAGACGCTCGTAAGCCGTGTCAGACCAAGTGGCCAGGTAGGTGTCGAGGGTTTTCAGCGACGGCGGCAGCCCAGTCAGATCGAGGTGCAGACGACGAATCAGGGTGGCGGGATCGGCTTCGGGCGAAGGCGTCAGCCCCTGCCCGGCGAGTGTTTGGCGAATGAAGGCATCGATCGGGCGGCTGGCGCCGGTCACCACTGGCACCGGCGGTCGCAGCACGGGTTGGTAGGCCCAGTGGCGCTCAAACTTCGCGCCCTCGGCGATCCATTGGCGCAGCAGACCGATCTCGCGCTCGGTGACCGGCTTCTTCGCGCGCTGCTCGGGCGGCGGCATCTGCTCATCGGGATCGCTCGTCAGCAGGCGCTCCAGCAGCGTACTCTGGTCGGGCTGCCCCGGCACGATGGCATGCGCCCCGCTTTTCAGCGCCCGGGTCGCCAGCTCAAAGCTCGTCAGCGTCAGCCCGCCCTTCGAGTCGTCGGGCCCGTGACAGAGCAGGCAGTGCTCGGCCAGCAGGGGCTGGATGT
>JAEYYS010000099.1 GCA_023428335.1 Verrucomicrobiota bacterium
CGACGCGCCGGCGCAGGGCGCGGCCGTGGGCGCGCGCGGCTTCGCTGGTCAGCCAGGGGCCCTCGCCGGCGGGGCGGGTCAGCCGGCCGTCAAGGCTGGTGGCGGCCTTGGCGATGACCCAGGGCAGGCCGGTGGTGATCCACTTGGCGAAGGGACGGATCAGGGCGTTGCACTCGGCCTCCAGCACCCCGGGAGTGACGGCGAGCCCGGCGTCGCGCAGCAGGGTTTCCGCGCGACCCGCGTGCTGCGGATTGGGGTCGCGCGCCCCCCAGACCACCCGGCTCAGGCCGGCAGCGATCAGGGCTTCGGTGCACGGGCCGGTGCGACCCTGGGTCGAGCAGGGTTCAAGGGTGACGTAAATCGTCGCCCCGCGCAGCCGCTGCGGATGGCGGGCGGTGGCGTCGCACAGGGCCTCGATCTCCGCGTGGGGTTCGCCGGCGCGGCGGTGCCAGCCCTGGCCAATGCATTCGCCGTCGGCGACCACGACCGCGCCGACCGGCGGATTCGGGCTGGTTCGGCCCACGCCCTGGCGGCCCTGCTCGAGCGCCAGGCGCATCCAGCGGGCGTCGTCGGATTCGGCGGCGGCGGACATGCGGCTCGATACGACGGCCGGCGCGCCGGTGCAAGGGCCGGCGCAGGGGCCGGCGCAGGGGCGCATTCCGTGCTCGCCGTCGGCGCGGCTTTCTGGCAGCATGACGGCATGCGTCGCGCTGAAAAAGCCGAGTTGTTTCGTGAGCTGGCCAAGCTCATTGGGTCCGACTTCCATCTCGACCGCGCCCTGCAACTGCTGCTGGGGCAGAAGGCCGGCCCCGGGCGGCGGGCCTGGCTGGCGGCCTTGCAGCGGGGACTGTCGGAGGGCCTGGGCGTGGCCGAATCGCTGCGCGTCCATGGCGGTGGCGTGGTCGACGGCCTGGAGATCGCCCTGCTGGCGGCCGGCGAGCGCAGTGGTCGCCTGGCACCGGCCTTCGAGCATCTGGCGCGCTACCATGCCGCGGCGGCCGAGGCGGCGGTGAAGGCGCGAGGGGCCCTGATCTACCCCCTGCTGCTGCTGCATGTGGCGATCGTGCTGCCGGAAATCCCGGGGGCGCTGCAGGCCGAGACGGGGGTGGCGGGATTTGCCACCGGCGTGTTGCTGCGACTGGGCTTGCTGTGGGGTGGCCTCGTGGTGCTGGGCCTGTTCTGGCGGGCCGCATCGCGACGGGCGGCGGAACAGGCCGGCCTGGACCGTCTGCTCGGGCGGCTGCCGCTGCTGGGCGCGCCGCGCCGGCACTGGGCGCTGGCGCGTTTTTGCCAGGTGTTCCATGCCGGTCTGCTGGCGGCGCTGCGTCCCTCTGACTGCTGCCGGCTGGCAGGTGAGGCCGCGCAATCCGGCGCACTGCGCGCCGGTGGTGAGGCCGCGGCGCGGCGGGTGGAAACCGGTGAGCCGCTGGCCGAGGCCCTGGCGGTGACGGCCGCCTTCGATCCGCTCTTCGTCAATGCGATTGCCACGGCCGAGGTCGCCGGCGGGCTCGACGATGAGATGCGCCGGTGGGCGCAGGCCGAGAGCCTGCGTGCCGCCGAGGCGGTGGAGCGGGCGGCGGTGTGGCTGCCGCGCGTCGGTTACGCCCTCGTGGTTGTTTACGTGGTCTGGCGCATCTTCGGCCTGATGCTCGGCTACTTCGCCGAGTTCAGCCGTTTGCTGGAGGCTTGAGTCCCGCGACGGTGCCTGATTCTCAAGGCGCTGTCGTGGGGGCGGTCCGAGCCGCTCAGGGGCGGGCCGCGCGCAGGGCCGGCAGGTCGAGGAGGATGTTGCTGCTGCGCATCAGCGTTTCGCCGACGAGCAGGGCATCGGCACCCGCTTCGGCGAGGCGTTCAGCGTCGGCCGGGGTTTTGATGCCGCTTTCGGCGACGAGCAGGATGTCGTCGGGCACCTCCTCCGCGAGGGCCTCGGTGGTGGCGAGATCGACGGTGAAGGTCTTCAGGTTGCGGTTGTTGACGCCGATGATGCGGGCATCGGTGGCGAGGGCACGCTCGAGTTCGGGCAGGTCGTGCACCTCGACCAGGGCGTCGAGCTGGTAGGTGTGGGCGACCTCGAGCAGGTGTTCGAGGGTCGGCTGGTCGAGGGCGGCGACGATGAGCAGGATGGCGTCGGCGCCGGCGACCACCGCTTCAAAGATCTGCGCCTCATGGATGATGAAATCCTTGCGCAGGCAGGGGATGTCGACCTGCGAACGGATGAGCGAGAGGTACTCGAGGCGGCCCTGGAAGTACTTTTCGTCGGTGAGGATCGACAGTGCGTTGGCGCCGGCCTTTTCGTAGCCGCGGGCGATGGTGAGCGGATCGAAATCGGCGGCGATGGTGCCGGCTGAGGGCGAGGCGCGTTTGACCTCGGCGATCATCGCCAGGCGGGTCGGATCGGCACGCAGGGCGTCGGCGAAGGAGCGGACATCGTCGCGCAGGGCGGCGGCGGCGCGCAGCTTGTCGACGCGCGGCAGCAGTTTTTCGACCTCGGTGCGCTTGTGCGCGATGATCTCGTCCAGCTTGTTCATGGGGCGCGGAAGATGGGGCGGAGTGGCGCCGACGCAAGCGGGGGTTGCTGACGGACCCGCGGACGTCGGAGTCTTCGATCTCTCGGACTTGGGTTGGATCCAGAGGTGGGTAGGAAGATGAAGGGTAGGAAGATGGGGGAAGGGCAGCTGGTGGGGTTCCGTGGGAGCGGTCCATGCACTCCCGGGCTTTAGCCCGCGAACGGCTGGCCATCTCGTGACGGGCTGAAGCCCTGGAGTACGTTACCGCGCAGCGTCCCGGACGACCTTGCCGCCGAGCGAGAGGATGCGGGCCTTGCCCTTGGCGTCCTCGGCCTCGGCGATCTGGCCGGCGCGCACGTACATTTGCGACAGGCCGGTCCAGGCGAGCAGGTCGTTGGGGCGCAGGGTGGTGGCCATCAGGCCGGCGCCGATGGCCTCCTTCACCTCGCCGGTTTTGAGTAGGGCCATGCCGAGCGCGTGCCAGCCGTCGAAAAACTGCGGGTCGAGACCGACGCAGCGTCGGTACAGGACGACCGCCTCGTCGAGCTCGCCGAGGGCGAGATGGCCGTTGGCCTCATCGAAGAGGGCCTCGAGCTCGGCGGCGGGGTCGCTCATGGCGGGGTGCGTCAGGCGCCCTCCGCGGTTTCCTGGATCAGCAGCCGCGGCTTGGCGGCGTCGCGCAGCTTGCCGAACCAGGTGTCGAAGAGGCGGCGCTGGTCCATGTCGGCGCGGGCGCGGGCGAGGTTGTCGCGCAGGGCGGCGGCGTCCTCGCGCTTGCGCAGTTCCTTGGCCTCGACGTAGGCGAGCAGGGCGCCGGTTTCGGTGTCGATGCTGGCGCTGAGGCCGCCCACGGGCAGGTCGCGCACGGCGCCGGCGATCTCGTAGGCGTTGGCCAGTTCGGCCGGCGGTTCGGAGATGGTGAGCTCGCTGACGGGCGACAGGGTCAGTTTCAGTTCCTTGGCGAGGTCGGCGATTTTCTTGCCTTCGCCGAGGCCCTTGCTGAGGGCTTCGCGGGCGTCGTTGACCGCCTTGGTCAGGCCTTCCTGGGCCTTCTGGGCGACGAGGGCTTCGCGCACCTTGTCCTTCACCTCGGCGAGTTCCTGCTGCTTCGATTCCTCGACCTGGCTGACGGTGAAGATGTAGTAGCCGTTGGCACCCTTGACCGGGTCGCTGATCGGGCGCGACTGCGGATTGAGGGAAAAGGCCAGCTCAAGCAGTTCGGCCTCGTTCTTCAGCGCCTCGGGGGCGGCTTCGCGGGTGAACAGCTCGGTCTTCTGCTCGGTTTCCTTGAGCTGCTTCACAACCTCCTCAAACTTGGCGCCGGGGGCGATGCTGGCGTCGTTGAACTTGTTGACGCGTTCGACGACCTCGCGCTGGCGCTTCTGGCGCTCTTCGAGCGGCACGTTTTCCTGCTCCTTCGGGTTTTCGAAGAAGACATAGCGCAGGGCGCGCTTTTCGGCGGTCTTGTAGGTCTCCTTGTTCTCCTCGTAGGACTTGGCGATCTCCTCGTCGGTCACCTTGGCGGTCTTTTTGTAGTCCTCGAGCTTGAAGGCGATCGTCGCGACCTTGAGGGTCTGGTGCTCGCTGGCGTAGCTCTTTTCCACTTCGAGCGGACCGGCGATGTAGTTGCCGCCGGCGAGGTCGCGCAGCTTGGTGAGGCCAACGCTGAGCTTGATGATTTCCAGCATGTCGGCGCCGTTGAAGCCGTAGGCACCGAGCATCTGCTCGGCATTGTAGGCGCGCTGCGGGCTGAAGGCGCCGTTTTCCATCAGGGCCGGCAGCTTTTCCAGGGCGGCCTTGGCTTCCGCATCGCTCGGGGTCACGCCGAGGCGGTCCATCTCGCGCTGCAGGATGACCTGGTTGATCGCCACGTCGGCACCACCGCCGCTGCGCGACAGGCCCGACATGAGGTCGAACAACTGCAGCATGTAGATGATCTGCATGCGTCGGCCGAGGCGCTGGGCCTCGGCGACGGTGTAGGTGCGCCCGTAGACCTCGAAGGCAGGATCGGTCGGCTGGGCCTGCAGGCTGTCACGGCCGGATTTCCAGCCGCCCCAGACGGAGAAGCTGATGATGATGACCACGGTGACAGTGATCAGGAAGGCACCTCGGTGGCGGCGGAAAAATTCGAGCATGGCGGGCAGTCGGTTCGGTGGGCGCGCAAGTAAGCCGCCCGGCCCGGCGGGGCAACCGGAAAATCGGTCAGCGCCGGACGATGATTTCGTCGACCTCAATGACCCGGGCCTCGCCCGGGGGTGGCGGTTCGGCGGGCGGCGGGGGTTCCGGCGGCCGTGCACTGGGCAGGCGTGAGCGCACGGCGTAGACGACGGCGGCGACCGCTGAGACGATCAGGCCGAGGGCGGCGACGAAGGCGCCGAGGAAGACCAGGAGCGAGATCAGGACGGAGGCCAGCAGTAGGGCGGCGCCGAGGCGCAACACGCTGCGCCAGCCGGCGCGGCGCGGGGTGGAGGACCCATGCAGGACGTAAATCGGCATGCCTCAAAATGCCCCGGATTGACCCGGGCACAAGGGGCGGACGCTTCCAAAATCCGCCGATTTCTCCACCTGCCGGCGGGCCGGCGGGCGCCGGATTTTCCTTTGACCCCGCTTCGGCGCGCGGCTACAACGCCTGCGCCCATGTCTGCTTCCGACCGCCAACACACCCTCGCCAAGGCCGCCTCGATCACCGGCACCTCGCTGCACACCGGCGAGCAGGTGACCCTGACCCTGCAGCCGGCGCCGGAGAACTTCGGCTTCAAGTTCCGGCGCATCGACCTGGAGGACAAGCCCTTCATCCCGGCCCTGGTCGAGAAGGTGCAGAAGGTCGAGCGCGCCACCACGATCGCCGAGGGCGGCGTCAACGTGCACACCGTCGAGCACGTCATCTCCGCCCTCACCGGCATGGGCGTCGACAACGCCATCATTGAGATGGACGCCAACGAGCCGCCGATCGTTGATGGCAGCTCGCAGCCGTTTGTCGAACTGATCAAGAAGGCCGGCCTGCAGGAGCAGTCGGAGCCGCGCAAGATCTTCGAGATCCGCGAGCCGATCTATCAGGAGACCCGCGACGGCACGATCCTGACCATCGTGCCCGACAAGAAATTCCGCGTCAGCTGCACCAACGTCGGCCCCGGCGGCCGCTTCACCCAGTACCTGTCGCTGGAGATCAACCCGGACACCTACGAGAAGGAGATCGCCCCGGCGCGCACCTTCGTCTACTACGAGGACATCGCCCCGCTCATGGAGAAGGGGCTGATCAAGGGCGGCACGCTCGAGGCTGCTGTGGTGGTCCGCGGCGAAACCCTGCTGTCGAAGCAGCCGCTGCGCTTCAAGGACGAGTTCGTCCGCCACAAGATCCTCGACATCGTTGGCGACCTCATGCTCTCCGGCAAGCGCATCCGCGGCCACGTCATCGCCGTGCGCCCGGGCCACGGTCCGAACACCGAGATGGCCCGCGCCGTGGTCGCCCAGTACAACGCCATGCGCGCCATGGTGCCGCCGACGATCAACATTCCGAGCGGCGAGGCGGTGCTCGACATCAACGAGGTGATGCGCATCCTACCGCACCGCTACCCCTTCCTGCTGGTCGACCGCATCGTCGGTTTCGAGGGCGAGAACAAGTGCACCGGGGTCAAGAACGTCACCATCAACGAGCCCTTCTTCCAGGGCCACTTCCCCGGTCACCCGATCATGCCAGGCGTGCTCCAGCTTGAGGCCATGGCCCAGGTCGCCAGCATCGTCCTGCTGCGCATGCCCGGCAACCAGGGCAAGATCGGCTACTTCATGAGCGCCAACAACGTCAAGTGGCGCAAGCCGGTCCTGCCGGGCGACACCCTCATCATCGAAACCGAGATGCTCAAGGTGAAGCGCAGCATTGCCCAGGCCGCCGGCCGCTGCATCGTCAACGGCCAGGTGGTTTCCGAGGCCGACCTCATGTTCAGCGTCGTCGACCGCTGAAGCGATCCCCCGTCCCGCCCGTGAACTCGATCCATCCCACCGCCCTCATCGATCCCTCGGCCCGCCTCGGCGACGGCGTCACGGTCGGTCCCTACTGCATTGTCGGGCCGCAGGTTGAGCTCGGCGACGGTTGTCACCTTCAGCATCACGTGACGATCCTGGGTCCCTCCAAGATCGGCCGCGACAACCAGTTCTACGCCTACACCTCGATTGGTCAGCAGACCCAGGATTTGAAATATCAGGGCGAGCCGACTTGGTTGGAAGTGGGCGATGGCAACACCTTCCGGGAGTTCTGCACTGTTCATCGCGCCACCAGCCCGGGCGACAGGACGATCATCGGCAGCCACAACCATTTCCTCTCCTACGTCCACATCGCCCACGACTGCATCGTCGGCAGTCACGTTATCTTTTCCAACAACGGCACCCTCGCCGGCCATGTGACCGTGGAGGACCACGTCATCCTCGGTGGCCTGAGCGCCGTGCACCAGTTCTGCCGCATCGGCGCGCGTGCCATCATCGGTGGCTGCTCGAAGATCGTTCAGGACGTGCCGCCCTTCTGCACCGCCGATGGCAATCCGGCGCGCGCCCGCGGTCTCAACCTGATCGGCCTGCAGCGCGCCGGTTTCAGTCGCGACCAAATCCGCGCCCTGCGCCTGGCCTTCCGCAAGGTCTACCGCAGCGGTCTCAACAACGCCCAGGCGGTCGAGGAACTGCGCGCCGGCGAGCTGACCGCCGAGGCGGCTGCCTTCACCGAATTCGTCGCAACGACGAAACGCGGCATTATTGTGGGTGGCAAAAATGCCGCGGATGGGGAAGACTGAGCGTCGATCCGTGAGGCGCGACGGCCGGCAAGCCTGCCGACCGCAGTTTCCACGCGGTGTCCACGCCCGTAACCCATTCACCGTCATGAAGCTCTCCCGTGCCTGCCTGCTGGTGTTTTCCCTCTTCGTGCAGGTTTCCTGCATGGTCGGTCCGCAATACCGCGAGGTGCGCCGTCAGGCGCCCGGCGGCGGCTGGTATGTCGAGCGTGTGCCCATCGCCCCGGGCGAACGCGTCACCGCGCCGGCCCGACCTGGGTTTCACGATGATTCCTGGTGGAAGGGCGATCACCTCTCCGGCAGTCCGTCGATGACGATCAACCTGAGCGAGCAGCGGATCTACTACTACAAGGGCGGGCAACTCGCGGGGGTGTCGACGATCTCGTCCGGTCGCGAGGGCTACTCCACGCCAACCGGCAGTTTCAAGATCTCACAGAAGAACCGCGACCACAAATCGTCGCTCTACGGCAACTACGTCGATGCCCAGGGCAACATCCTGCAGAAGGAGGTCGATGTACGCAAGGATCCCAAGCCAGCGGGCGCGCGCTTCGATGGCGCCGACATGCGCTACTTCATGCGCGTCACCGGCGCGGTCGGCATGCACGAGGGCTACCTGCCGGGGTTCCCTGCCTCGCACGGCTGCATCCGCCTGCCTCCCCACATGGCTCACGTGTTTTTCCGCGAGACGCCGCTGGGCACACCGGTGAAGATCGTGGGTCGCACCCCGCCGCGGCCGACCTCCTGGGCGGTGCAGGCTCCGCCGCCCCCGCCGCAGCGATCGCTGCCCGGGCGCGTGCTCGACACCCTGCTGCCGCCCTCCCCGACGCGGCCGCCCTGGCCACCGATGCCGCGGCCAAGCCGGCTGACGCCGGCTCCGCGTGGATCGACGTATTATCTGGAGTGAGGCCTGGCAGGCGCGGGCGCGCCTCAGCGGCTGCCGCCAATCCGGTACAGCGCAGCCTCGGTGCGCAGGTACAGCGCGCCATCGAGGGCGACCGGACTGGCCATGAGCGTGCCGTCGAGCGTGTTCTGCGCGTCGATGCGGAAGGTTTTTTCCGCCGGCACGACCGAGACAACCCCCTCGCGGCTGCAGAAGTAGAGGTTGCCGTTGGCGGCGATGGGCGAGGCGCTGAACTTGCCGCCCAGACGCTCACGGTAATGCACCTCGCCGGTGGCGGGTTCGACGCAGCTGAGGATGCCGCCGTCGTCGACATAAAACAGCAGGCCGTTGGCGAGCACCGGCGAGGCCATCTTGGGCGCGTTCTTCGGGTTGCGCCAGGCGACCTCCGGCGTTTTCACGCCCGCGTAGGTCACGGCGACCACCTGCGACTTGCCGTAGCTGGTGCCGACGTAGAAGCGTTCGGCGTCGGCCACGGGCCGCACCGGCATGGAGAAGCCAAGGCCGTCGTAGGCGACCTTCCACAGCTCGCGACCGGTCGCCGGTTCGTAGCCGTAGACCCAGTTCGCCGCCGGGCTGACCACGACGGGTGCGCCATTCATCTCGACGATCAGCGGCGTGCCGTAGGCCTTGCGCTGCTGGGGGCGCGGATCCATCTCGCCGCTGCGCGTGGTTTTCCAGGCGAGCTTGCCGGTGGCCTTGTCGAAGGCGGCGATGAACTGGGCGTCGCTACCGTCGAAATGGACGATGAGGCGGTCCTGCCAGAGCACCGGCGAGGAGCCAGGCCCGTTCTCATGCATGACCTGCAGCTCGCGGTTCGTCCACAGCACCTGCAGGGTCTGCGTGTCGAGGCAGGCGGTGCCAAGGCTGCCGAAATGGGTGTACAGCCGGCCGTTTTCGATGACCGGGCTGGGCGAGGCATAGCTGTTGAGCTGGTGCGACCACTGGGGGTCGGCGACGTTGAGCAGTTCGAGGTCGTGCAGCAGCTTGCCGGTGCTGCGCTCGACGCAGAGGGCGCGCAGGCTGACCGAGGCGAGCACGGTGACCGGTTGGTCGCCGGTGTTGGCCTTCAACCGGCGCTCGGCCTCCGCCGGGTCGGCGGGTTTTTCGATGGCCGTGGTCAGCCAGAGACGGTCGCCTAAAACGACCGGTGTCGAGTGGCCGCGTCCGGGCAGGGGTGTTTTCCAGGCGATGCCGGAGGTTTCGCTGAAGGTGAGCGGCAGCTCGCCGGCAGCCTTGGCCTGGCCCTGACCGCCGGGTCCGCGCCATTCGGTCCAGTCGGCGGCGGAGAGCAGGGAGGCGGCGGTGAGCGGGAGGAGGATGCGGATCATGAGCCAGCTTCAACGCCGCGTGCGGCGTGTCCCTGTCAAAGTGCCGCGGGGGAAGCGGCGTGCCGTCGGTTCAACGACGGCCGGATCGGTGGACGCGCCACTCCTGCATGAGGGTGACGACCAGGGTCAGGGCGGTGAGCGGCAGGACGAAGACCCACATCATGCGCGAGTAGGTCGGCAACGCCGCGTGATGGGTGGCGTCGAAGAACAGGTAGAGGGTGTAGGCGCCGTAGTAGGAGAGGAAGACCAGGCCCTCCCAGCGGCGGATGGTGCCGCCGGCGGTGAAAAAGACCGGCAGGCAGGCGACCGCCACCGCCAGCACGACCCAGAGGTCGAAATCGCGCGCGCCCTCCGAGACCGGCAGGCCGGCCGGTGCCACCACGGCACTGAGGCCGAGCACGCAGAGGATGTTGAAGATGTTGCTACCGACGACGTTGCCGACGGCGATGTCGCGCTCGCCCTTGAGGGCGGCGATGACCGAGGTGGCGACCTCGGGCAGGGAGGTGCCGGCGGCGACGATGGTCAGGCCGATGACGAGTTCATTGACGCCCATGGCGCGCGCCATCATGACCGCGCCATCGACCAGCCAGCGCGAGCCGAGCACGAGCAGGACTAGGCCGCCGACGACCAGGGTGAGATTGAGGGCAACGGCCTTGGCGCCGCGGGCCGGGGCACCGTATTCCTCGGCGAACTCGCCGTCCTGGCCGGCCGCGGGCGCGCGCCGCGCCTGGCGGATTTGCAGGATTACGTAAGCGACGAGGCCGGCCGCCAGCAGGGCGCCATCGAGGCGGCTGATGTCGCCGTCGCCGGCCAGCGGCAGCAGGGCGGCGGAGACGCCGATCATGATCGGCACGTCGAGGCGGATCAGCTGGCGCGACACGACCAGCGGCGTGATCAGGGCCGATACGCCGAGGATGAAGAGGACGTTGAAGATGTTGCTGCCGAGCACGTTGCCGACCGCCAGGTCGGGCTGGCCGTTCCAGGCCGACTGCACGCTCACGGCCAGTTCCGGTGAACTGGTGCCGAAGGCGACCACGGTCAGGCCGATGACCAGCGGCGGGATGCCGAAGGCGGCGGCCAGGCGGGCTGCGCCGCGCACGAGGATTTCCGCGCCGACGACGAGCAGGACGAGGCCGAGAAGGAAGAGAACGAGGGTGAGGGCATCCATGGCGTGCCGCTCTTACGCGCCGCCTTCGCCGCCGTCAAGCCCGCCTCAGTGCGCCGCCTGCCTGCAGGCCTTGACGGTGTTGGCCATGAGCATGGCAATGGTCATCGGGCCAACGCCGCCCGGCACCGGCGTGATGGCGCGGCACTTCGGCGCGACCTCGTCGAAGGCGACGTCGCCCACCAGCTTGTAGCCCTTGTCCGTGCCCGGTGCCTCGACGCGGTTGATGCCGACGTCGATGACCACCGCGCCTTCCTTGACATGCTCGGCACGCACGAACTCGGGCCGGCCAATGGCGGCGATGAGGATGTCGGCGCGACGGGTGATGGCGGTGTGGTCGCGGGTGCGCGAGTGGGCGACGGTGACCGTCGCATCGCCGCCCGGGCCCTTGGCCATGAGCAGCAGGGCCATCGGCTTGCCAACGATCATGCTGCGGCCGAGCACGACGACCTCCGCGCCCTTCGTCTCGATGCCGGCGTCGATCAGCAGGCGCTGGCAGCCGAGCGGGGTGCAGGGGACAAAACCGCTCGGGTCTTCGAGCGCCAGTTTGGCGACGTTGACCGGGTGGAAGCCGTCGACGTCCTTGGCGGGGTCGATGGCGCGCACGATGGCGGCCTCGTCGATGTGCGCCGGCGGCGGACTCTGGACAAGGATGCCATGGATGCTCGGATCCTCGTTGAGGGCGCGCACATGGGCGAGCAACTCGTCCTGGCTCGTCGTTGCCGGCAACTCGAGTTTCACCGAGTGCAGGCCGAGCTCGCGGCACTTTTTGTCCTTGGAACGCACGTAGGCGCGCGAGGCGGGGTCATCGCCGACCAGCACGACCGCCAGGCCCGGGCGACGGCCGGCCGCCGTCAGCTCGGCGATGTCACGGCGGCATTCCTCGAGGACTTTTTCAGCGACGGCGGTTCCGGAGATGAGTTGCATGTCCTCTCTTGAATCAGGCCGCCGCGCGAGTCAAGGCGCGGGCTGGGGGCGCTGCCGCGGCGCCTTCTTTTGTGCACGCGACCGCTCCTCCGCCTCGGCGCTGAGCCGTTCGTCCTGCGCCTTCAGCCAGAGGTTCCAGTTTTTCGAGGGGTTGGCGCCGGTGTATTCATAGGTGTCAAAGATGGCGCCGTTGCCGAGCGCGCGCGGATCGCCCTCGGCCTTGAGCAGCCCGATCATGCGCTCGCGCAGCCCGGTCATGACGTCGGCAAAGGCCGGGTCGTTGGCGAGATTGCGCACGCCGTGCGGGTCGTCGCTGAGGCGATACAGTTCGTCGGAGGGCCGGAAGTTGAAGCTGAGGTTGAAGAAGTGGCCGCCGAGCAGCTTGATGACCTCCTTGGTCGGGCTGTCGTCGCAGTTGCCGAAGTTGGTCTCCGGGTTGCAGGCCGGCCAGCGCTCAGGGTGGTAGTTGCGCACGTACAAAAACTCCGGCGTGCGGATCGCCCGCACCGGGTAGCCGAGGTTGTTGGGTCGGCCCAAATCATGCCGCTCCTTGCCGGCGAGCATGACGTCGCGCCCCTCAATCATGCCCGACTTTTCCGAGCGCAGCAGGTTGGCCAGGCTGCGGCCGGTCATCTGCGGATGTGCCGGCAGGCCGGCCAGTTCGAGGTAGGTCGGCGCCAGGTCGCGGACGTTGATGAAGTCGTCGACGACCCGGCCCGGCTTGACGACCCTGCCCCAGCGGGCGATGAGCGGCAGGCGGAAGCCATCCTCATGAATCTGGCCCTTCACGTAGGGGAATGGCATGCCGTGATCGGAGGTGGCGATGATGAGGGTGTTGTCGAGTTGACCCGCCGCCTCCAGCGCGGCCAGGGCGCGGCCGATGTGGGCGTCGGCCCATTCGACCTCGACCGCGTAATCGGCCAGGTCGCTGCGCACGGCGCGCACATCGGGGAAGTAGGGCGGCACGACCACGTCCTCGAGCTTTTTGCCGAGGCGCACGCCGGAGTGCAGTTCATAGGCGCGGTGCGGTTCCTGGAAACCCATCCAGAAACTGAACGGCGCGTCCTTGGGGCGCTGCGCCAGGAAGGCCTCGAAGTTGCGCGCGTAGTCGAGCTTGCCGATGGCGCTCGCCGGCGGCTCCGACTTGTGCTCGTCGAACGACGGCCCCGCCGGATTGCGGGTGCGACCGTGGTTTTTGAAGTCGCCCGGTCCCCAGCCCTTGCCGGTGAGGCCGATCGCGTAACCCGCCGCCTCCAGCAGGTCGGGATAGACCTCGAACTTGCGCGGGAAGATGCTGTTGTGGACCGACAGCTCCTCGAGTTGCCAGGTGTTGCGTCCGGTCAGGATGCTGGCGCGACAGGGACTGCACTTCGGGTTCGAGGTGAAGGCGTGGCGGAACAGCACGCCCTCCTTGGCCAGGCGGTCGAGGTTCGGCGTCTTGATCCAGGGATTGCCGTAGGCGCCGACACTGTCCCAGCTCATGTCATCGAAGATGAGGAAGAGAAAGTTCGGCCGCGGCTCCGCCGCAGGGGCGCAGGGCGACAGCACAACGAACAGCGACAGGACCAGCAGCAGCGTTTTCATCGCCACGACAACGTTGGCCAAGCGCCGGTCTGTCAGGGTGGAGCACGGAGCGGAGGGCGGAGAGCGTGGAGGCCTGAGGTTTGTGTCTGGCCTCTTGGCTCCACGCTCCCTGCCGCCCTGTCGAGGCGGGTAGGAAGATGGAGGGTAGAAAGATTTTTTTAGATCGGTGAGGGCAGGATGGGTCACAGCCCTAGCCAAGCTTTGGGCGAATCAGGCCCTCACGGCTTGCGACAGATAGGTGCGCCCCATCTGGGTGAAATGTTTTTACCCCCATCTTTCTACCCTCAGTGGCTTCAGGGTCACGTTTTCCAAACGGTCTGTTCCGCTGCCCGCGACCGGCCGGCCATCTCGCGGCGGGCTGAAGCCCGGGAGTACCCTGAGCTCTTCGCCCTCCGCTCCATGCCCTCCCGTCCGCAACCCGGGGCTGTTTCTTGCCAAGGTCGGGGATGCGCGCGGGCGGGGATGGGTGCAGACTGGCGCGCGCATGGCCGACCTCTCTTCCTGCAAGCATTGTGGTGCGCCCGTCCCGGCGGGGCGGGACGATGGTTTTTGCTGTGCGGGCTGTGCCTACGTGGCGGAACTGCTGCACGCGCAGGGGCTCGACCACTTCTATGACCTGAAGGGCGGCAAATCGCTGCCGCCGGTGTCGCCGCAGGCGCTGCGCGAGCGCGATTACGAATGGCTGGAACAGCTTGCCGCCCTCGAGGCCGGGCGCGCGGGCGAGGGCCGGCCATCCGAGCTGCGATTGGCCCTGCAGGGGGTGTCCTGCGTCGGCTGCGTCTGGCTGATCGAAAAACTCTTTGCTCGTCAACCGGGCGGTCTGCGCGTCCTCATCGATGTCGTTCACGGCACGCTGGTGATCATCGTCGAAGCGGGTGTGTTTGACGCCGCCGGTTTTGCCCGCGAGCTGCAGCGCTTTGGCTACCTGGTGGGGCCGCCGCGCGAGGACGACGAGGCCGGCGGTCGCAAGCAGGCCTCGGGTCTGGAGCGACGCATGGGGGTGTGCGGGGCCTTTGCGATGAATGCCATGGCCTTTTCGCTACCGGCCTACTTCGGCATGCCGGCCGACTTCGCCTTTGCCTCCTGGTTTGATTTGATCGCCGCGGCCTCGGCGACGCTGGCGATGTTGGTCGGCGGCTCCTACTTCATCGAACGCGCCTGGCGCAGCCTGCAGGCCGGCACGCTGCACATCGACACCCCGATCGCGCTCGGCATCCTCGCCGCCTACGCGGGTTCACTCGGCGGCTGGCTGGCCGGGGTCGAGGGCCTGAAGTACTTTGATTTTGTCGCCATCTTCATCTTCCTCATGCTGGCGGGTCGCTGGGCCCAGCAGGCGGCGGTGGAGCGCAACCGGCGCAAGCTGATGCGCGACACCTCGATCCCGGAGCGGGTGAGCTGGCTCGACGACGGCAATGCGCGGCCGCTGTCGGCCCTGCAGCCGGGCGTGCGCTACGCGATCAAACCCGGCCAGTCGGTGCCGGTGGCGTCGAAGCTGCTGCACGCGGCCGGCTCGGTGAGCCTGGAATGGATCAACGGCGAAAGCGAGGCACAGCGGCGTGAGCCAGGCCAGCTGCTGCCCTCGGGCGCGCTCAACATCGGGCTGGCGCCGCTGGAGGCGGAGGCGCTGGAGGCCTGGTCGGACAGCACCCTGCGGCGACTGCTGGAGGCGCGCAAACCAGGGGAGTTCCGCGATCGCGGTTTGGAGCGACTGCTGCGCTGGTACCTGGGCATCGTCATCGTCGTTGGCCTGGCCGGCGCGGTCGCTTGGTGGTGGCGTGGCGAAGGCGTGGCCCAGGCCCTGCAGGTGATGATTTCGATCTACGTTGTCTCCTGTCCCTGCGCGCTCGGCGTGGCGG
>JAEYYS010000118.1 GCA_023428335.1 Verrucomicrobiota bacterium
GCCGGGCATCGTCGGCGTCGTGCGCGCTTGGAAAACCGGCGATGGCACACCGCAGCACGACTTTGAAGGCCACCTCGACGCCGTCGACGCGCTGGCGGTATCGCCCGATGGCAAGGTACTCGCCAGCGGCGCCTACGACCAGAAGATCCGCCTCTGGGACAGCGCGACCGGCCGCGAGCTTGTCGTGCTGAGTGGTCACAACGGCGCCGTCAATGGGCTCAGCTTCCGCGCCGATGGCCGGGTTCTGGCCAGTGCCAGCGCCGACCGCACAGTGAAGCTGTGGAGCATTCCGGAGGGTCGACGACTCGACACCCTCTCGCAGCCGACCAAGGAACAGACGAGCGTCGTGTTCAGTGCCGATGGCAAAACCCTGTTCGCCGCCGGGGCCGACAACCGCATCCGGGTGTGGTCGATCAGCGCCGCAGCGACCGAAGGCACCAACCGCCTGCTCACCAGCCGTTTCGCGCACGAGGGCGGCATCCTCCGGCTCGCCCTCTCGGCCGACGGCCGCCTGCTCGCCTCCAGCGCCAGCGACCGCTCGCTGAAGCTCTGGCAAACCAGCGATCTCACGGAGAAACTGCTTCTCGAGCCGCAGCCCGACTGGACCGCCGCCCTCGCCTTCAGTGACAAGACGCGCCTCATCGCTGGCCGCATCGACGGCAGTTTCTCGCTCTACGACACGACCAGCGGCAAGCTCGTGGCTGTTCCAGCACTTCCCAAGGCGGTCGCCGCCGCCAAGCCGGTCAAACCCGAGTTGACCACCGTCACCCCGCGCGCGGCGCAGATCGGCGGCGAACGGCTCGTCACGGTCACCGGCAAACACTTCACCCCTGACCTGCAGGCGCTGGCCGCGCATCCCGGCCTGCAGGTGCAGGTGGCGAAAGCGAGTGTCAGCGCCACCCGCGCGCGCCTGAAGATCACCGCCAACGCCGACGTGCCGCGCGGGGCGCACGCGATCTGGCTAAAAACGGCGGGAGGCGAGTCGACCCGCCTGCAGATCCACGCCGACGACCTCGCCCCCACGGTCACCACGGCGGCCGATTTCAAGCAGGGGCCGGTGTCGGTCCCAGCGCTGCCGGCGAGCCTTTGGGGCACCCTGACCGAGACCGGTCAGCATGACGCCTACCGCTTCACGGCCCAGGCGGGGCAGGAACTCGTGCTCGATCTCGCCGTCGCCCAGGTCGGCAGTGCGGCGAAGTCGCCAACGCTGGAGATTGTCGATAGCCAGCGCACCGTGCTCGCCGTCAACCGCGGGCTCGACAGCGGCAGCGATCCCTTCCTGGCCTGGACGGCACCGGCCGACGGCGAGTACGTGGTCCTGGTCAGCAACACGACGATGGATGGCAGCGCGAATCATGTGTACCGCCTCACAGTCGGAGCCCTGCCGTACGTCACCGCTTGGTCGCCACTGACCGCGCAGGCGGGTCGCAAAACGGAGGTCACGCTGATCGGCCACCATCTCGGCGACCACGCCATCGTGCGGATGAACCCGGCGAACGAGGGCGAGGCGCCGGTGCCGCTGGATGCGAAGGCCCTGCGTTTCCGCACACCGCCCTCGCTGCGGGTCGGTCCGCTGGCCCAGGTGAACGAGGCCGAGCCCAACAACGAACCCGCGCAGGCGCAGGTCGTCACGGCACCGGGCCACTGCAACGGCGTGCTCGGCCAGCCCGGCGATGTCGACTTCATCGCCTTCGACGCCAAGCTCGGCCAAACCTGGATCATCGAAACCCTGGCGGCCCAGGCGGGTTCGCCGGTGGATACCAAGATCGAAGTCCTGCACGCCGATGGTCGGCCGGTGCCGCGCCTGCTGTTGCAGGCCGTGCGCGACAGCTACAACAACTTCCGCAGCGTCGACGCCAACAACCCGGACATCCGCCTGCAGAACTGGGAGGAGATGGAGCTCAATGAGTTCGTCTGGTTCAATGGCGACATCCTGAAGATCGTGCGCATGCCGCGCGGCCCCGACGGCGGCTGTTTCTTTTACGTCAGCGAGGGCAAACGTCGCGCCTACTTCGACACCAGCGCCACCGCGCACTCGCTCGACGAACCCTGCTACACGGTGGTGCCGCATCCACTGGGCACGGAGCTGGTGCCGAACGGCCTGCCGGTGTTCACGCTGAACCATCAGAACGACGACAGCGGCGATCGCAAGATCGGCCGCGACTCGCGCCTCACCTTCACCGCGCCGGCCGACGGTCGTTATCTGGTCCGCGTCAGCGATGCCCGCGGCTGGGGCGGCGAGCGTTTTGTCTATTCCCTTGTCCTGCGCGAACCCAGGCCCGATTTCAGCGTCAAGCTCGCCGGCCTGAACCCCACGGTCATGCCCGGTGCCTCCGTCGGTTTCTCCTTCCGCGCCGATCGACGCGACAACTTCGACGAGGCGATTCGACTCGACATCACCGGCCTGCCGGAAGGCTATTCCGCCAGCTCACCGCTCGTCATCGAGGCCGGTCACGACCTCATCAGCGGCAGCCTGCATGCCGCCCCGAACGCGAAGGCGGATGCCGATTGGTCGAAGCTGAAGATCACCGCCACAGCAACACGGCCCACGGCGGGCAAGAGTGCCCGCGCTCCCCTCGGAACCATCACCCACGACGCCGGCAACTTCGGCAAGGTCACGCTCGGCGCGAAACCCAAGTTCCTCATCGTGCTCGAACCCGACGCCGATGGCAAACCCGCCCTGAGCGATCCGGCCGACCTGACGCAGCCGCTCGAACTCACCCTCGTCGCCGGCCAGACCGTGAAGGCCTGGCTGCGCGCCGTGCGCCAGGGCAACGACGCCTTAATCAACCTCGACCTGCACGGCCTGCCGCACGGGGTCATCATCGATGACATCGGCCTCAACGGCGTGCAGATCCGCGCCGGCGAAAATGAGCGCCCCATTTTCCTGCGCGCCGCCGCCTGGGTGCCGGAGCAGGACAAGCTCTGCCACGCCGCCCTCAGCTCGGCCCGCAGCGAGCACGACAGCGCCGGCCTGCAGACGAGCCGGCCCGTGCTGCTGAAAATTCGCAAGGCTGCCGGCGTGGCCGCCAAGTGATCCAGGCCATCCCCGTCCGCCGATGGTCGCAGGCAGCAGGGTCCACAGATGACGCAGATAGGATCACGGGATCCGGGACCCCAGAATGAAGATCCGCAGATTGCGCAGATTTGCTGTGAGAGACTGCCCCCATCCATCTGCGTCAATCTGCGAAATCTGCGGACCATGCGATCCAGGACCCGGAATGAAGATCCACAGATTGCGCAGATTTCCTCTGAGAGACTACCCCATCCATCTGCGCCAATCTGCGAAATCTGCGAAATCTGCGGACCATGCGATCCAGGGAGCCCAGAATGAAGATCCACAGATTGCGCAGATTTTCTCTGAGAGACTACCCCCATCCATCTGCGTCAATCTGCGAAATCTGCGGACCATGCGATGCAGGACCCGGAATGAAGGTGCACAGATGACACAGATCATCACAGCCCGGCCAGCCTCACAAATCTGCGTCAATCTGCGTCATCTGTGGATCATCTCACCAGCGGCAGGTTCGGATCGACATCGGCCTCCAGCGCTGAGGTCTGGCCGGCCAGGAAGCGCTGCAGGCCGGCGAAGGCGATCATGGCGGCGTTGTCGGTGCACAGGTCGGGCCGCGCCAGCAGCAGGGTCAGGCCCTCGGCGGCGCAGCGTTCGGTCAGGCGGGCGCGCAGGCCGCGGTTGCAACTGACGCCGCCACTGACGGTGACGAGTGTTTCGCCGCACTGGCGCGCGGCCAGCACGAGCTTTTCCACCAGCACCTCGACAATCGCCTCCTGGATGCTGGCGCAGAGGTCGGCCAGCACGCCGGGCTGGGCGAGGTCGAGCTTGGGCAGCTCGTAGAGCACCGCCGTCTTCAGGCCACTGAAGCTGAACTCGAGGCTGCGGCCATCCAAAAAACTGCGAGGGAAGGCAAAGGCGCGCGGATTGCCCTGCGTTGCGAGGCGATCCATCTCGGGGCCGCCGGGATAGGGCAGGCCGATCATTTTCGCGGTCTTGTCGAAGGCCTCGCCGGCAGCGTCGTCGCGCG
>JAEYYS010000221.1 GCA_023428335.1 Verrucomicrobiota bacterium
TCGTCGGCAGCGTCAGTTGTTTATAAGAGACAGGACCCTTCTCAATGCAAAAACACGCCGAGCAGCGCCTGGGCGCGCGCACCCGAGACCGGGCGACCGGGGGGATCGGCGCCCAATCGGGGCGACGGGTGACTGGACCGCCGCGGCTGGGCGGCCGGCGGGTGTGCCCAAGCCGTTGGCACCAGCGCCTGCCAGCGGGGTTCGACTCCGCGCGAGGGCGCAGGCAACAGCGGCGTCTCGGATTCCTCGGCCGGCTCCAGGCAGGGGCAGGCATTGGCACAGCAGGCGCAGGCCGCGGGTTCCGCGCACCACGCCGCGAGCGCCTGCGCAGGCAGGGCCTGGGCGGTCAGGGCGAGCAGGATGGCGAGCAGGCGAAACATCGTTCAACAGGGCAGACGCAGCCCCGCAAGGAATGTTACGCGCGAAAACGCCCGCGTCGATGTCATTGTTTGGCGGCGGCCTTCTTGAGGAAGACCTTGCGGTCCCAGTTTTGGCTCAAAGCACCCTCGCTCACGGTCGAGTGGACTCCCCCCTCGGGCACGGGCAGGCGGGCGGTCCAGAGCAGGGCGTTGAGCAGCAGGCGCCGCTGATTGGGTTCGGCCCAGTTGGCATGCAGGTCGCAGCCGGTGAAGCCGAAGCTGCGACCGCCCCCGGGGCGTTCGTAGGCCCAGGCGACCACTTCCTCGCGGCCGGCGTGGGCCTTGGCGTCGGCAGTCTTGCGGCTGCTGTCCGGCATGGCACAGGCGAGCAGGGGCGTGACGCCGGTTGGGACAAAGTGCAGGTTGTAGAGCCAGCCGTCCTTGCGCAGTTCGAAAGGGGTGAGGCCGCGGGTGACGTCGTGGGCGGGCGGGCTGGCAAAACGCACATCCCAGTGGCCGCGGCAGCCGATGTCGCTCTGGAACACCGCGCCAAACCAGCTTTTGAAGTCGTCGGCCAGCTCCGGCGGGCATTCGACCGCCTGGTGCAGGACGGCGAAGCCGGTTCCCGCGTCGGCGAGCTGGCGCAGTCGCTCCAGCCGGGCGGGTTCCAGGAAGGACAGTTTGGTGCCGCCGTCGAGGAAAAAGAGGACCGAACGCGCGCCATCGAACACGGATGCGTCGCGCGGCCAGCCGTTGGCGACCAAGACCGGAGCGACGCCCGGCACCGTCTTGAGCCAGTCCATGAGCAGGGCGCAGCCGGCGAAGTACTCGTGCTGGCCGGGCCGATTGCTGGGCGAGCCCGCCACCAGCACGATCTTCGCCGCGGCGGGATCGGCGGGTGTTGTTTCCAGTGGCACGAGCTGCTGCTCCTCCGTCAGTTCGGCACGGACGGAGGCAAGCAGGCAGAGCGGCAGCAGTAGCCAGGTTTTCATGGCAGGCGGGCTCAGGCCAGCAGCGTGCGCAGGTGTTCGACGATCTTGGGCACCTCGACGAAGGGATCCTTTTTCTCCTCGAACTCGATCGTGAACCAGCCCTGGTAATTGGCCTCGCGCAGGATCTTCAGCACGCGCGGGATGTCGGTCGGTTCCCCCGGCTGGTTGCGTTCGACGCCCTTGGCGCGCATCTCCATCTTGAGCTGTACATTGATCGCGTAGGGGGCGATCTTGGCGAGGTCGCCGTAGGGATCCTCGGTGTGGAAGTTGCCGCTGTCGAGATTGATGCCGGCCCAGGGGCTGTTGACGGCGCGCACCATTTTGACCAGGTTTTCGGGTTCGGCGACAATGCCGCCATGGTTTTCCAGGCCGAGGAAGACGCCCTTTTGGCCGGCATAATCCAGGCATTCCTGGTAGGCGGCGGTGCAGTTGGCGACCGCTTCCTCAATGGAGATGTCCTTGGGCACCGTGCCGGCGAAGACGCGGATGTGCGGGGCGCCCATGACGGCGGCGTGATCGATCCACTTTTTCACGTCGGCGATCTGTTCGTCGAGCTTGGCACCCTTGGCCATGGCGAAGTTGTTGCCGACGGCGGTGCCGGCGAGCTGGACGCCGCGCAGGTAGGCGTGGCGGCGCACGTTCAGCAGGAAGGCTTCATCGACGTCGGGCGGGAAGAAGTAGCTGGTCACCTCGGCGCCCGGCACATTGTGATCGGCGCACCAGTCGATGAAGTCGAGGATGCTCCAGGGCTTGCGGCCCGCCACCTTCTGTTCCTTGCCGCGGCTCCACTGGAAGGCCTCGCGGAAGCTGTAGGCGGCGACGCCAAGTTGCATGCGGCTTTGGCCGGCGCGCTGGATGGGACCGATGGCGGCGAGGGGGGAGGCGGCGGCAAGGCCGAGGCTGCTGGCGAGGAAATGGCGGCGGTTCATGGAAGGAAGGGTACGCAGTGGAGCCCACACGCTTAGCAGGCGGCGTGGGGCCTGAACAGCCTTTTTGTGGGGCTGGATACCGAGCAGGGGGCAAAGAGCGGAGAGGTCGGCCAGAGGAGGCATCGACCCGCAGGGAATCACGCGGTCACTGCCCGCGTCTACAGAAGGCGGATCGACCCGTGGGGATTGGCTGTAGTGCGGGGCATCGACCCGCAGGGATCACGCGGTCACTGCCCGCGTCTACAGAAGGGGGCATCGAGCCGCGGGATTGGCTGTAGTGCGGGGCATCGACCCGCAGGAGCCACGCGGTCACTGCCCGCATCTCCAGCTTACCGGCCCTCTTTGAGGACCCGCCGGATGTCATCGGCCTGGGTGGCGGTCGAGGCGCTGGCGTCGTGCCAGACGATGCGGCCGTTTTGAATCAGGAAGCACTGGCGCGAGGCGAAGGGCAGCAGGCCGAGCACCTTGCCGACGCCGAAGGCGGCGAGGATCTTGCCATCGGGGTCGGCGATGAGGTCGTAGGGCAGGCGGTGCTGGGTCTTGAACTTCTGCTGGGCCTCGGCGCCGTCGGTGGAGACACCGAGCACCTGCACGCCCTGCTGCTGCAACTCGGCAAAGGCGTCGCGCAGTGAGCAGGCCTGGGCGGTGCAGCCCGGGGTGTTGGCCTTGGGATAAAAAAACACCACGGTCGGTCCCTTGGCATAGACCTCGGCGAAGCGCACCTCCCTGCCGTCCTGGTTGAGGCCGGTGACCTCGGGGGCGGGTCGGTCGACCCGCTCCCCGGAGCCGGCCTGAGCGGCGCCGAAGAGGCTGGAGAAGAAGGCGGCGAGCAGGGGCATGAAGCGGCGCATTTCCAGGGTTACGCGGCGCGGCCGCGCCTGGATGGCGGCGGTTAGCGTCCGTCGCCCTTCCGCCACTGCCAGGCCTCATCGAAGAAGCCGGCGTCGGCGATGCCGCCGGGCGCCTGGCTGGTTTTCGGTTTCGACACGTCGATCACCGCCCAGTCGGGCAGTTTGGGCACCTGGCGGGCGTTGTTGAGGTAGTCGTACTCGCGGTAGGTGAAGCCGCTGTTGATCACCACGTACTTCTCCGGGTTGAGCGGGTTGGGGAAGACCAGCACGGGCGCATGGCTGGCGGCGTCGTAGGTCTTGCCGTTGGCGACCAGCTTCTCCGCGGTCCACTCGATCGGCAGCTTGGCGACGATCTTTTTCAGCACGGTGTTGCTTTGCGGGTCGCCCCAGAGCACGAGGTTGCTGGCGGCGAGGTCGGCGTCGTTGATCTCGGTGTCGGCCTTCACCGGCGCGTCGCCGCGGAACTGGCGACGCCATTCGAAGATGGCGCGCTCGAGTTCGGCATTGGCCCAGGCGCCGGTCTTTTCATGGAGGGGCTGGCCGGTGGGACGGACAAAAACAAAGCGATCGAGGAAGGCGTCGTCGATGGGTCCGGACAGGCCGTGTTTCTTCGCCAGCACGCCGGCTTCGTGGGCATGCAAGGCCTGCTGCCACTTGCCGTTGCTACGGCGCAGGTGGACGCGCCAGGAGCGGTCGGACTTCGGCCGGGTGACCTCCAGGCGGGTGCCGTCGATGACGACCTCCGGTGCGGTGCGCACGCTCAGCGGGCAGTGGCCGGGCGCCATGTCGAGGGTCAGGGCGGTGACATTCTGGGTTTTCACCGTCACCTCCGCCGGGCCGGTGATCTCGGCATGCACGCGGGTGCGCTGCCACTGCTGTTCGAGACCATCGAGCTGCACCCAGTGCATGCGGTGGTAACGCAGGAACCAGGTGGCGAAGTGGACCTCGCGCGGCGTGCGGTCGCGGCCGGCGGCGGCGATGTCGGCGAGGCGGCGCTCAATCTCGACGAGCGATTCCGGATGGATCTTGTGGGCGGTCTGCGGGCCGATGAGGTGGACCAGGTCAATCCCCTCCGCGCGCAGGTGCTTTTCCATGATGTCGGCCGCCTGCTTCTGGCGGTCGATCTCACCGCTGTAGGCGACCGTCGGGCAGTGGAAGAGGTTGAGCGCGCTGTCGGTGGCGTTGTACCACTTCCAAAGGGTTTGCTGGTACCAGGGCACGGACGACACGTCCTCGGTCTGGAAGACGTTCAAAAACTCGGGCGTCTCGGAGAAACCGGCGCCGGGGTTGGCGGCGCACCAGCGGTCGGCATAGTGGACGGCGAACTGCCAGGCGGCGGCGCCGCCCATGCTGAAGCCGCGCATCATGACGCGGTCCTCGTCGATCGTATAAAACTTGCCGGCGTGCTCCAGGGCTTCCAGCAGGTCGATCTCGCCAGCGAGCTTGTTGGCGCAGCAGTAGCGGCCGTAGGGATGCAGGACGAGGGCGCCGGTGGGGGCGATTTGGCCGGTCTGCTTGCGGCGCTGGTCGAGGAAGGCCAGCTCGCTGAGGGTTTCGCCGCGGCCATGGCACCAGACATCCAGGCGGGCGGGCGCGCCGCTGTAGCCTTCCGGAATGACCATGCCGTAGGGCTGCACCGAGCCGTCGATCTTCGAGCGGTAGCCGCGCACGACCAGGCCCTTCTGGGCGGTCCAGGGTGCGCGACCCTCCTTGAGCTGGGCGGCGCGCTCCAGGCCTTCGGCGAGCACCTCGCGCGCGGCCTTCAATTCGCCGGGCTTGTGGACCTCGCCGTAGCGCAGGGCCCAGTCGACCGCCTTGTGATGGATTTCGACATCGGGCAGCAGGTCGGCCAGGCGCGGGTTCTTCGCCTGGGCCTTGGCGGCGGCGTCGATGGCGGTGCGCAGCTGGGCGAGTTCCGCCTGCAGGGCGGTCGCCTCAGCGGCCGGCACCTCAATCCCGGGTGGTGGGATCGGGCGGACATTGTCGGCGAGGTTGTCCTTGGGGCCGTCGGCAAGGACGACGGACGCGGTGGCGAGCAGGAGCGCGAGCGGGCGGAACATGGGAAGGGGAGGATAACGCGGCGGCAGCGACGATGTGCAGCGTTTTTTTCCAGCCTCCGGACCTGCCGACGTCAGGGGTCTGGCAGGTTGGAGGACAAGAGGCCGACAGAAGCCGTCAAACCGCCGGCAGCGGCGGGGTGGCAGGGGGTGGAGACTGGGGAGCCATGACTTACAGCAACTTCGCCAGTCGATTGACGCCACGACCGCCCCTGAACCGCGAGTTTCTGCGCCGCATCGCCCGCGTCCGCGCCGCCAGTCGGCGGGCACGCACGCAGGCGGAGAAAAAGGCCGCCTTTGCCACTGCCCGCCCATGACCTCCTTCGCTGCCGTCCTCGACCGCGGCTGCGGCCGCTGCCTGTTCCGCAATGAGTGCCTGCAGGCGCACCTGGTCGCCTTGAAGCCGGCTGACGGACTCGTGGCCGGGCGGTTGGCCGGGGCGGTGACGCTGCTGGTCGCCTTTGGCGAGGCCGAGGCCTGCGTGGCGGGCCGCGTTTGCCGCCTGCGCGAGGGCGAACGGCTGTCAATTGAGCCGGAGTGCGGGTTTGAATTGCGGACGGAGGCCGAGACCGACCTGCTGGTCATCCTCGACCGGGAATCAGCCCTCGCGGCTGATTAATATTGCGACTCAATCGCAATATCTACTTGCGTGTCGGGTGGGGTGGGCCAAGTTGGCGGGTCTGCCCGCGCCATGTCCCCGCTGCTGCTGCTTCCACGTGCCCCTGCGACCCCGGAGAGGGTGGGCTTGGACTGTCGTTGGCTGGGGGCGGATCTGGCGGATCCGCGGTCTTGGAGCGGGCGAGCCGGGCCGGAAGCGGTGGTGGCCCTGCTCGTGCTGGCGGGTGAGGCCGAGCTCGAATGGTCGGATGGCGGGGTGAGTGAGCTGCCGGCGGGTCGCCTTGCCTGGTTGAATCTGGCGGCGGGGCAACCCACCTGCTGTCGACTTGCCGGCGACCTTGATGTCCGGCAGGTGCTGGCGCTGGCTTATCCGCTGACCTGGGTGCGGGAGAGTCTCGGCACCCTGCGTCAGGAATTGTCGGCCGACTTCCGGTCGCTGCTGCTGGGTCCGGCACCGCCGCACCCATTGCTGCTGCGCCCGCTGGAGCCGGAGGATCGGGTTTGGGCTCAGGCCTTGTTGGCGCCAACGCTGGGCGCCGCGGCGCGGGCCCTGGTGGAGGGCAGCCGCATGAGCGAGTTTTTCTTCCGCAAGGTGCTGCTGGAGGCGCGTGGGGAGGAGCACTTTTGCACGCGCACACGCCGGCTGGCGCTGGAGCGGGCGGAGAAGGTGCGCGCGCTGCTGCTGGAGGATTTGGAAAACCCGCCGTCGCTCGAGGTGCTGGCGCGTCATTGCGGCTGTCACCCGCAGTACCTTTCGCGCAGCGTTTCCGAGACAACGGGCACGACAATCAGCCTGCTGCTGCGGCGTCTGCGTGTGGAGCGTGCCGCCGAACTGCTGGCTTCCGGGCGGATGAATGTCAGCGAGGTGGCGCTGGAGGTGGGTTACCGCAGTCTCAGCCACTTCAGCCAGGCCTTTCGCGCGGAGAAGGGCGCCACGCCCAGCCGCTGGTTGCGCGAGGGCGAAAGCAAGATTCGGGCAGCCTAAAGCAAGGGGGGGATTGCGCGGACGGCTGGTCGGGGCATGGTGGGGGCACCATGGAAGTTTTCGCTGTCACCATTTTCATGAGCTTGGCCTTTGCCGTGCTCTTTGCGGTGCTGTTCTTTGCCGAGCGCTCGCAGCGCCAGCGGCGATCCGTTGAGCAGATGGCCCTGCTTCCCCTCGACACCGATCCTGGCGCCGATGCCAACCGCCGCTGAGCCGACCTCCTCCCACTCTGTCATGACCCCCGCCTCCGCCGCCAAGACCACCGTCACCTTCGACGACCGTTCTGTCCGCCGCTTCATGATCGCCTCCATCATCTGGGGTGCGGTCGGCATGCTGGCGGGCGTGTTCATCGCCCTGCAGCTCAACTTCCACGAACTCAACCTCGCCTCCTGGCTGTCCTTCGGCCGCCTGCGCCCGCTGCACACCAACGCGGTCATCTTTGCCTTTGTCGGCAACATGATGTTCGCCGGCATCTACTACTCCACCCAGCGCCTGTGCAAGGCGCGCATGGCCTCGGACTTCCTCAGCAACGTCCACTTCTGGGGCTGGCAGCTCATCATCGTCGCCGCGGCCGTGTCGCTGCCGCTCGGCCTGACCCGCGGCCAGGAGTACGCCGAACTGATCTGGCCGATCAATGTCGCCGTCGCCCTCATCTGGGTGGTGTTCGCCGTGAACTTTTTCTGGACCCTGGCGAAGCGCAATGAGCCCTCGCTCTATGTGGCCCTGTGGTTCTACATCGCCACCATCATCACCGTGGCGATGCTGTACATCGTCAATCACCTGTCGATCCCGACCTCCTGGACGCACAGCTACACGGTGTTCGCCGGCGTGCAGAACGCCCTGGTGCAGTGGTGGTACGGCCACAACGCCGTCGCCTTCTTCCTGACGACGCCGATCCTCGGCATCATGTACTACTTCCTGCCGAAGGCGGTCGAGCGTCCGGTCTACTCCTACCGGTTGTCCATCGTGCACTTCTGGTCGCTGGTCTTCATCTACATCTGGGCCGGCCCGCACCACCTGCTTCACACCGCCCTGCCGAAGTGGCTGCAGATGCTCGGCATGTTCTTCAGCCTGATGCTCTGGGCGCCGAGTTGGGGCGGCATGCTCAACGGCCTGCTCACCCTGCGCGGCGCCTGGGACAAGCTGCGTACCGACCCGGTGGTGAAATTCTACATCGCCGCCATCACCTTCTATGGCATGTCGACCTTCGAGGGGCCGCTGCTGTCGATCCGCGCAGTCAACGCCCTGTCGCACTACTCCGACTGGACCATCGGCCACGTGCACGCCGGCGCGCTCGGCTGGAACGGCCTCATGGCCGCGGGCCTGTTCTACTGGCTGACACCGAAGCTGTACGGCGCGCGCCTGCATTCGGTGGCCTGGGCGAACTTCCACTTCTGGCTCGCCACCATCGGCATCCTGCTCTACGTCGCCTCGATGTGGGTGTCCGGCATCATGCAGGGCCTGATGCTCAACGCCACCAACGCCCAGGGCACGGCGCTGGTGTACCCGAACTTCATCGAGACCCTCACCTCGATCCGCGCCATGATGGGCTTCCGCGTCGTCGGCGGCGTGCTCTACCTCGCCGGTTTCCTGCTCATGGCGGTCAATCTCTGGCTGACCATGCGCAAGGGCAAGGCCGTTGAGGAATCGCGCGAGGTCGCCGTCATCGAGCGCGGCGCCAAGGACACGATGGGCATGAAGGACACCTTCCTCAACGACCCGGTCACCTATTTCTGCGCCGGCATGTTCCTGGTGCTCGCCTGGATCTTCCTGCCGCCAGGTGCCGACGTCGCCGCACTGCTCTGCGCGGGTGTCTTCTGCGTCATCGCCGTGAAGAAATTCCGCGAGGCGCACAGCCGCTGGTCGGGCTGGTATGACAGCCTGCTCAACAACTGGCTGCCCTTCACCGTGCTGACCTTTGTCGCCGTCGCCCTCGGCGGCCTGATCCAGATCATCCCGACCGTCACGGTCAACCGCGCCAAAAACGTCGAAGACCGCATCCAGCAGCTGTACACCCCGCTCGAACTCGCCGGTCGCGACATCTACGTCAGCGAGGGTTGCTACAACTGCCACAGCCAGATGATCCGCACGATGCTGCCCGACGTGCTGCGCTATGGCGACTACTCGCGCCTGGGCGAAAGCATCTACGATCATCCCTTCCAGTGGGGTTCCAAGCGCACCGGTCCCGACCTCGCCCGCCTCGGCGACAAGTACCCGCACAGCTGGCACTACGACCACATGATGGAGCCGCGCTCGACCTCGGTCGGCTCGAACATGCCCGCCTACCCGCACCTGTTCACCGACAAGTTCGACCAGAAGACCCTGCCGAAAAAGGTCGCCGTCATGACCCGGCTCGGCGTGCCCTACCCGGCGATGACGGCCGACGAGATCAAGATGCAGGCGCTCGAGCAGGCGGTGAAGATCGCCGAGGAACTCAAGGCTCAGGGCAAGGTCGCTGCGCCCGACACCCAGATCGTTGCCCTCATCGCCTACCTGCAGAAGCTCGGCAAGTACGACACCCCCGAGGTCGAGCAGAAGCTCAGCCCGCAGGGCGTGCCCTTCCCGCTGCAGCCGGCCCTGCCCGACAGCCATCGCAAGACCGTCAGCCAGAACCCCTGATTTCTTCCGCCCATGTACAAGCGCGTCCTCTATGAAAACTGGGCCGAGTGGGTGCCCTACCTCGCCTTCGGTGTCACCGCCGTGGTGTTCATCTCCTTTGTCGTGCGCGCCCTGACCCTGCGCCGGGAGCGTGCCGACCAGATGGCGCGCCTGCCGCTGGAGGACGAAGCCGAGAGCTGAAAGCCAAGAGAGAAAGCCTTTTCAAGCCATGTCCGCCAACCCCAATCCCGACAACGGTCCCGTTCTGCGCGAGCACGTCTACGACGGCATCCAGGAATACGATCAGAAGCTGCCGAACTGGTGGCTGTTCACCTGGTACATCACCATGGTCTGGTTCGTCATTGCCTGGGTCGCCTACTACCAGCTCGGCCGCGGCGATTCCGATGTCGAACAGATCGAGAAGGCCATTGCCGCCGTCGAGGAGCACCGCAACCAGGAGCTGGCGTCGCTCGACGACGACAAGCTCTGGGAGATGGCCAAGGATGCCAAGGTCGTCGAAGCCGGCAAGGCGACCTACAGCACGACCTGCGTCGCCTGCCATGCGCCCGACCTGAGCGCCCACCTCGGCGGCGCCAAGCTGCCCGGTCTGCCGCTCAACGACGCCGAGTGGAAGCACGGCGGCAATCCGACCCAGATCCTCAACATCATCCGCAAGGGCGCGCCCGACCTCACCAAGGGCATGCCGCCCTGGGAGCCGCAGCTCGGCATCCAGCGCGTGGTGGAAGTCACCGCCTTCCTGCTCAGCCACCATGAGAAGGGTGCGGCCGTGACGCTGTCGGCGGATTCGCCGCTGAAGGCGGCCCCGTGACGGCGGTCAGGCGGCCGGTTCCGGCACCACCTCGACGACGAAGGCCTGATCCTTGCCGAACCAGGTCTTTGCAGCCTGCCGGATGTCGGCGGCGCTGACGGCGTCGATCAGGCCCGGCAGCTTCTGGAAGTGGTCGTGGCCGAGGCCGTTGAGTTCGTTCCAGCCGAGGGCGTCGGCGCGCGCGGCCGTGCCCTGCTGCGAGCGCAGCCAGGACGATTTCCAGGCGGTCTTGGCGCGGTCGATCTCGGCGGCGCTCAGGCCGCGGCGGGCGAGGTCGGCAATCTGGCGCAGCATCTCCGTGCGGGCGAGGTCGAGCTTGGCGGCATCGGTGCCGATGTAGAAGTAGAAGGCGCCGGCGCCGAGCGCGGCGAAATGCTGGGCGCCGACGTAGTAGGCCAGGCCGAGCTCCTCGCGCAGGCGGTTGAACAGGCGGCTGCCCATGTCGCTGCAGGCCTCGTCGATCAGCGTCAGCGCCTGGGTCACGGGATCGTGCAGGCCGGGCGTGCGGAAGCCGACCACCAGCACGGCCTGTTCCTTGTCGAGCGTCTGGCGCCAGCGGCCGGGTTTGGCGACCGCCTTCTTCAGCGCGGTGGCGGGCAGCGTGACCGGCCGGCGCTCGCCGCGCGGCAGCTTGCCAAAGTGCGCCTGCACGAGACGGCGGATGTCGGCGGCGCGGATGTCGCCGTCAATGCTGATGACGCCGTTGGCGCCGGTGAGGGAGTTCTGCAGCATGGCGCGGCAGTCGGCGACCTGGATGGCGCGGATGGACTTTTCGCTGCCGAGGGCGGTGCGTGCGAAGGGCAGGCCGGCGAAGATCTCGCGGCGGGCGCGGCGCAGGGCGACGGTGAGCGGATCCTCCAACTCCTCCTGCAGGCCGGCGAGCTGGCGTTTCTTTACCTCAGCGAGACCGGCGGCCGGCAGGGTGGCCTGACGGGCGAGATCGGCGAGCAGTTCGACGGCGAGGGCCTCGTCGCCGCGCAGGACGTCAGCGCCGAGCACGTAGCGGTGGGCATCGGCGCTGCAGTGCAGGCTGCCGCCGAGGTTTTCCAGTTCGGCGGCGATGCGCGCAGCCGGGCGCTTTTTCGTGCCCTTGAGCAGCAGGCCGGCGGAGAGCATGGTCACACCGGCATCGGCCGCGGTCTCGGCCGGCACACCGGCGAGGAAGCCGGCGCGGATGGAGACGAGGGGCAGGCGCGGATTTTCGCGCACGAGCAGGGTCAGGCCGTTGGGCAGGATGTGGCGTTCGATATCGCCGCTGCCGGTGCGGGTTGCCGACGCGGCCTTGGCGGCTTCGACATCGGGACCGACGGCAGCCGTGGTCAGAACGGAGGGCTTCAGGTAGCACTGGGCGACCTCGCGGATGCGGGCCGGGGTGAGCGCGCGCACGGCGTCCAGGTAGTGGCGGGCGTACTCAAGGCTGCCGGCGGCGAGCCAGCCGTGGCCGAGCGAGGCGGCCTGGCCCTTGGTGGTGCTCAGGCTGCGCAGCTGGCCGCCGATCGTGGCGCGCACGGCCTTGGCGAGTTCGGCGGCAGCGGGGCCGCGCTGGCGCAGTTGTTCGACCACCTCCAGCAGGGCGTCGCGGCAGGCGGCCTCGTCCTTGGGATCGCATTCGGCCTCGGCGGCGAACAGGCCGCACTCCTGGGCGCCCCAGGCGCCGGCCCAGACCCAGTGGGCGATGCTGCGCTTCTCGCGCAGCTCCTGGTAAAAGCGTGAGCTGCGGCCGGAGCCGAGCAGGAAGGCGAGCACGTCGAGGGCCGGCTTGTCCTCGTGGCCCTCGCCGGGTACCGGCCAGCCGAGCATGACGCGGGTCAGTTCGGTGGCGAAGTTGCGGCGGGTTTCGCGGCGGCCGCGTTGCACGGGTTCGGCGGGCAGTCGCGGCTCCTCGCGCGGCGCGCGCGGCCAGTCGCCCAGCAGGCGTTCGACGGCGGCAAAGGCCGTCTCGGGATCGATGGCGCCGGTGAGCACGACGAAGCAGTTGTTCGGCACGTACTGACGGCGGTAAAAGGCGGCGAGGTCGGGCTGGCGCACCTGGTCGAAGACGGCGCGGTGGCCGATGACCGGCTCGCGCAGCGGGTGCTGGCGGAAGGCGGTGGCCTGCAGCAGTTCCTGGACGACCGAGCCGGGATCGTCGTCGTACATCGCCATCTCGCGGCGGATGACCTCCTGCTCCTTCTCCAGTTCGGCGGCGTCGAGCTTGGAGTTGCGCGCCATGTCGGCGAGGATTTCCAAATACGCCTCGGCGTGGGCGGCGAGGCCGTCGATGTAGTACACCGTGCGGTTGAAGGTCGTGTAGGCGTTCACCGAACCGCCGAGCTGCTGGATCTGCTGCGAGATCTCCTGGGCGGAGCGTTTCCAGGTGCCCTTGAAGAGCATGTGCTCCAGGCAGTGCGCCAGGCCGGCACCGGTCCATTCGCCCTCATGCAGGCTGCCGGCCTTGACCCAGAGCTGGACGCTGACCAGCGGGTGCTCGCGATCCTCGCGCACCAGCACTTCCAAACCGTTGCCGAGGGTGCGCACCTGCGCCTGCAGGGGCGGCGCCTCCAGGGGGGCGGAACGGGACTTGGCGGGGCGGCGGGGGGCGGGGCGACGGGCGGGCATGGAGGCGCACGCATGCAACGGTTTTGCCGGCTGGGCAAGCGCCGGGCGTTGCCTGCAGCGCGGGGCATCGACCCACGAAAGCCACGCGGTCACGGTCCGCGTCTACAGAGGGGCATCGCCCCGCGGGGTTTTGGCATTGCACGCGGGTGGTCGGCTGGCTTATGAAGGTGCCGCAACCCGTTTCACCCGCGATCCCACCATGAAACTCGAAACCCTCTGTCTCCACGGCGGCCAGCAGCCCGACCCGACCACCGGATCCCGCGCCGTGCCGGTGTACCGCACCGCCAGCTACGTCTTCAAGAACACCGAGCACGCGGCCAACCTGTTTGCCCTGCGCGAGCTGGGCAACATCTACACCCGCCTGATGAATCCGACGACGGACGTGCTGGAAAAGCGCGTGGCGTTGCTCGAAGGCGCGCCGGAGATGGGCGGTCTGGCCCTGGCCAGCGGCACCAGCGCGGTGTTTTATTCGATCATCAACCTCGCCAAGGCCGGCGACAACATCGTCTCCGCCCGCAACCTGTACGGCGGCACCTACACCCAGTTCAATGACATCCTGCCGTCGCTCGGCATCCAGGTGAAGCTGGTCGACTCCAACGACCCGGACAACTTCCGCCAGGCGATTGATGCCAACACGCGGGCGCTGTTCTGCGAGTCAGTGTCGAATCCCGCGCTCGAGGTCGCCGACCTCGAAGCGATCGCCAAGATCGCCCATGACCATG
The DNA here is from genome assembly GCA_023428335.1 of Verrucomicrobiota bacterium. Classification (GTDB taxonomy): domain Bacteria; phylum Verrucomicrobiota; class Verrucomicrobiia; order Verrucomicrobiales; family Verrucomicrobiaceae; genus Prosthecobacter. Next base: position 13,539 of record JAEYYS010000221.1, read on the forward strand.
GCCTGCCGCTCATCGTCGACAGCACCTTCAGCACGCCCTACCTGACCCGGCCGATCGAGCATGGTGCCGACATCGTCGTGCACTCGCTGACCAAGTGGTTCGGCGGCCATGGCGCCGGCATCGGCGGGGTCGTGGTCGACAGCGGCCGCTTCGACTGGGCCGCCGGCCGGCACCCGCTGTTCACGACCCCGGATCACAGCTATCACGGCCTGCGCTGGGGGGTCGACCTGCCCGAGCCGCTGCGGCCGCTCGCCTACATCCTGCGCATGCGCACCGTGCCGCTGCGCAACCTCGGCGCCTGCATCGCGCCGGACAATTCCTGGTTCCTGCTGCAGGGCATCGAGACCCTGCCGCTGCGCATGGAGCGCCACTGCGAAAACGCCCTGGCGGTGGCCAAACACCTGCAGCAGCACCCGCGCGTGCGCTGGGTGCGTTTCCCGGGCCTGGAGGGCGATCCCCAATACGCGGCCAGCCAAAAGTACCTGCGTGGCAAGGGCGGCTCGATGGTGGTCTTCGGCATCGAGGGCGGCCGCGAGGCCGGCGCACGCTTCATCGACCACCTGCAGCTGTTCTCGCACCTGGCCAACGTCGGCGATGCTAAATCGCTGGCCATCCACAGCGCCAGCACGACGCACAGCCAGCTCAACGAGGAACAGCAGGCCGCCGGCGGCATCACGCCCGACCTGGTGCGCCTGAGCATCGGCCTCGAGCACATCGACGACATCCTGGCCGACCTCGACCAGGCGCTGACGGCGGCCGTGCCGTGACCGGGAAAGCGCCGGCCGGGGCACGAAAGATTTGAAAAGCGCCGCTTCCGGCGGACAGCTTGGCACGCCCATGTCCTATCCCGCCACCGTCCCCGCCGCCGTCGATCTCTCGAAGCTGGGCGAGCCCGTCTACCGCGGCTCGGTCCAGAACCTGCATGCCGTGCCGGAGCATCCCGGCTACGTCGTCTGCGAGACGACACCGGCCGGCTCGGTCTTCGATGTTGGCAGCATCTTCGAGATCGACGGCAACGACCTCAACCGGGCGATCTTCCGCCACGCCATGTACCTGCGCCTCGGCCGGCCGCAGACCTGGGAGCGCGTGGCCGCGGCCATCCGCCGCGAGCCGGCCCTGGGCGAGGCCTGGCGCGACGAACTGCTCAGTGGGCCGCTGCAGGCGATGCTCGAAGGCGGCGCGCGCACCCACCACCTCGGCATGCTCGATGCCGCGACCGGCGCCATTGCCAGCGAGGGCATGCCGGCGCAGCCGAGCCGCTACAACGTCGTCAAACGCTTCCCGGTGATCCGGCCGCCGCAGCGCCAGGTCATGGGCAGCTTCGTGCACGACTACGCCCAGTTCCACCAGAGCGACATGTACGTGGTGCCGCTCGAGTACATCGTCCGCTTCGGCGTCACCAGCGGCAGCTCGGTGCTGCGCAAGTACGAGTCGCTCACGGAGAAGGAGCGCCGCGCCTACGAACTCGAGCTCGGCCTGTCCGGCCCGATGCGCGCCTGGCAGATGCTCGACCGGCCGGTGTTCGACCTGACCAGCAAGTACGAGCCCGAGGATCGCGCCGTCACCAAGCAGGAGGCGCTGCTCATGTCCGGCCTCAGCGCCCGGCACTTCACCGACACCATCAAGATGGCCCTGCTCGGCGCCTGGGCCGTGCGCGACCTGCTCGACGAGATCGGCCTGCAGCTCTGGGATCTGAAGTGGGAATTCGCCGTCGACCGCGAGGAGCTGTTCTTCGTCGACACCATCGATGCCGACAGCTTCCGCGCCACCGGCATCGTCGAGGTCGACGGCCGTCGCCTCATCATCCATCACAACAAGCAGGCCATGCGCGATTACTACCGCCTCGCCTGCAAGGACTGGTATGCCGGCGTCAATGCCGCCAAGCAGGAGGCCCAGCGCAGCGGCGCGCCCTTCAAGCAGGTGCTGCGCGACGGCCAGGCCGCGGGTCGCTACCCGGGCACCCCGGTGGTCGACGCCGGTTTCCTGGCGATTCAGGCGCGCAAGTCGGCCCTCATCCGCGATCACGTGCTCGGCGCCCGGCCGGCGGCCGAGATCGAGGCCGGGCTGCGCGAGGCCGGGCTTGCGGAAGCGGAGTTCTACCGCGGACGCGGCCTGCTGCCCGAACTGCTGGCGGCGAACGCGCCGGAGTGAGCCGCCGGAAGGTCCGGGTGGCCGGCGCCGTAGTGTCTTCGTCATGAAGCTCCCGCTGCTGTTCTGCCTCACCGCCCTGGCCCTGCCGGCCGCCGCCGCCCTTGAGGGCGAAACCGAAGCCTTTTTCTGGCGCATCCCCGGCCCGGAGGAACCCTACGTCGACAGCCAGCGCGACGCCCGCATGTTCGCCTTCCAGGGCACGCAGATCCTGCTCTCCGAGGACTGCGGCAAAACCTGGCCGCATCGCGCCGAGTTTGCCGAGGCGCAAAACATCACCTTCAGCGTCCTGCTGAAAAATGGCAACGTCCTGTTCGCCACCCGCGAGCGGCTCTTCCTCAGCACCGACAACCTGCGCAGCCACCGCGAGATCACCGTCCAGACCGCCGACGGCCAACCCTACCGCCCGCATGTGCCGGTCGATCCGGCCAATCCCGGCTGGTACTTCCACTCGCTCGACGGCGAGCACTGCTTCGACGTCGACGGCCGGGAAATGCTGGTCTGGGGCAACTACTGCAACGTGCTCGGCGGCGCCGTGCCGGTGAACCTGTATTACTCCGTCGACGGCGGTGAAACCGTCAAGCTCGCCTACCGCTTTGGCGTCAATCCGCACTTCCAGCAGAAGAAGGCCCCGGCCGGCACCCACCTGCTCGGCGATCCGGCCAATCCGGTCATCGCCCGCCACGTCCACAACGTCACCTACAACCCGGCCGAGCGCGCCTTTTACGCCTGCAGTGGCGACATCGACCGCGGTCACGGCAAGGAGTGCCACTGGCTGCGCGGCACCTATGACGCCGCGGGCGACCGCTGGGACTGGAAGGTCATCCTCAGCGTGGATTCCAACTCGCGCTTCAAGTCGGGTGGCATCAATTTCATCGACGGCCAGTGCTACTGGATTGCCGATGCCAACGGCCCGGCGCTCGCCAAACGCTGGGACCGCGGCATCTTCCGCTGCGACCCGCGCGAGCTCGCTGATCGCTCCAAGCATGTGCTGCTGTTCAACCCCGAGTTCGAGTCGGCCAACATGCTCTTCCAGGACGGCATCTTCCTCGCCACCCACTGCGCCCCGGCCTCGACCTATCAGAACGGCCTGATCTGGTCGGGCGACCACGGCCGCACCTGGACGCAGCACGACCTCAAGCAGCCCGGGCCGCGCTCGGGCGTGCGCCTGCAGCGCAAGAACCGCGACGGCTGGTTCCGCCTGGACCTGCGCAAGGGCTGGATCGAGCGCGCCGAGGTGCTCTTCGTCAAGCCCAAGGCCTGAGGTCGTTCGGGTTGCGGTTGCGCGCTTTGCCAAATGGACTGAGGTGAGTAAGAAAATTCCTGTACCGCTGCGGAATAAGTCTGGCATTCTTCGGGGGTGCCTCTAGCCTAGGGAAAGTTAATTCTTGCCCATGCCCCCCTTCAACGGTCCTGTCAGCAACCCGAAGCCTGCCGTTTTCAACCGGATGGTGGGGTTGGGGCTGGCGGCCGGCCTGGGCGTGTTGGCGATCGGTTTTGCCCTGACCGGGCCGGCGACCGAGCCGCCAGCGGTCGCGCCCAAGCCGAAGCCGCCGCGCAAGCCCGCCGTGGTCTGGTCGGTTCCTGTGGGACCCCCGAGCCGCGCCAGGGTGGAGGAACCCGCACGGCAGCCGCTGAGCGAGCCGGTGCGCGACCTGCTCGCGCGTTTTTATCTCAATGACCTGGCGCTGGATCGCGTGCCCCTGCAGAAGGCGGCGCAACTGCTCATGGAGCGCTTGCGCACGGACGATGCGGAGGCGCGCGAGCTGCTGCCGCACCTGCGCCTGTCGGTGCCGACCGCCGTGGCCAGTCGGCTGGTCAGCTTTCGCACGGGTGCCATGCCCTTTCTCACGGCCCTCGAATCGGTGGCGGGCTTGGTGGGCTGCGAGCTGCGGCAGACCGGTGAAACCACCCTGGAGCTGGCGTCGGATGGCCAGCGCTGGCCGCAGGCGGCGGTGGCGGCCGACCTGTTGGACGTGCTGCGGGGGCTGCAGGCCGAAGACGGTCTGCCCGCCTGGCAGGATGAGGTGCGCCTGGCGGAGCTGCTGGTGGACGCGCGCAGCCTGGGGATCGAGCTCGATGCGACGCAGCCTGGATGGCATCTGGCCCGTCTCACGTCCGGCCAGCGTCAGGCCCTGCAGGCCATGACGAAGGCCCGCGAGGCGGTGCGCCAGTTGCCGCTGCCGGAATACGAACTGCAGTTCACCGACTACCCCGCCGTCGCGGCGACCGGTTCCAGCGTGCCGGAAGCGCAGGAACCGGCCTTGGTCGACACCGAGCCAGCCGCAACCCCTGCGTCATCCGCGCCAGCCACCGCCCCGCCGCCCGCGCCCCTGGCGGTGCTGAGGGCGGCGGATGCGCGCCAGGCCATTGCCGCCGCCGGCCTGCGCGGCCCGGTGCGGGTGCGCGTGCCGTATGAAATTGCTGGCCAGGGCGTTGGCCAGCTTGAATACCTCATTTACGTCCGTCCCACCGCCTTCGGGGGGGAGATGGTGGCCATGCTCTATTCGCAGGCGCACGATGCCGTGGCGGTGGTGGGCCAGTCACCGCTGCAAAGCCTGGATCTCGCCGCACTGAATCAGGAGGTGGTGCGCATGGCCACAGGGGAGACAGAGGCGCAGACGGCAGGCCTGATGGCGGCAATATATATCGATGGATTTAGTGGGGGCAGCATCGACCTGATGAAAACGGGAAGCGCCTCTTCTCAGGGTTTGGTCATGAGGTTGGCCGAGCCAACCGGCCTGCCTGCCGGAGTCGTCGCCGAGATGCTTTCCCTGGCCGATACCACGGCGCGTGCCGTCTTGACCCCGGTGGCGCCGGTCGAGTAAGCGCCGGTCCGCGCCAAGAAGCGCGGATTTGAGGGCGTATGCCTCCGCGCCATGATCCAGATTGTCTCTCTCTTGCTCGTGCTGCTGGCCACCCTCACGGTCCGCGCTGAATTTCGCGCCGGGGCCTTTGCCCAGGACATCTCGCCGACGAAGTTCCCCGCGCCGGTCAACGGCGGCATGAAGGGCAACTTCGCGGACCGCGTCACCGATCCCATGCACGCGCGCTGCCTGGCCCTGCACGATGGCAAACGCGCCTTGGTGTTTGTCGTCGTCGATGCCTGCCTGATCCCGCGCGAGATCTGTGAGCAGGCGAAGGAGCTGGCCGCGCAAGAGACCGGCATCCCCAAGCAGCACTTGCTTATCTCCGCCACCCACACGCATTCGGCGGCGGCCCTGACGCCGGCCTTCCAGAGCGATCCCGATCCCGAGTATGTGAAAACGGTGCCCGGCCTCATCGCCAAGGGCATCCTTCAGGCGGTGAAGAACCTGGAGCCGGCCGAACTCGGCTGGGCCTTTGGCAGCGACCCCAGCCAGGTCTTCAACCGTCGCTGGCACATGAAGCCGGGGCAGGCCTATGAAAACCCCTTCGGCATCACCACCGACCGCGCGCGCATGAACCCGGGCCAGGCCAATCCCGCGGTCTCGGTGCCGACCGCGCCGGTCGATCAGGACGTCGCCGTGCTGGCCGTGCGCGCCATCGCCGACCAGCGGCCGCTCGGCCTGCTGGCGAATTACAGCCTGCACTACGTCGGCGGCAACCGGCCGATCAGCGCCGATTACTTTGGCGCCTTCGCCGCCGAGATCGGCCGGCTGCTCAATGCCGGCGACGCGCGCTACGCGGCCAAGCCGGCCTTTGTCGGCATCCTCTCCAACGGCACCAGTGGCGACGTCAACAACGCCAACTACGGCCTGTCGCTGCGCCACAAGCGCGACCCCGGCTCGCGCATCGAAGCGGTGGCGCGCAGCGTCGCCAACGCCGCGCTCGCGGCCTACGGCAGCATCGACTGGAAACCGCAGGTGACCCTCGACAGCGAGCAGACCGAGCTGCAGCTCGGCGTGCGCAAGGCCACGGCCGGGGAACTGGCGCAGGCGCGCGAGTGGCTGGCGACGATTCCCAAGGACAAGGACGGCCAGTGGGGCGATCGCAAGGCGATCTATGCGCGCGAGGCCGTGCTGCTGGCGGACTATCCCGACCGCGTGCCGGTGCAGTTGCAGATGCACCGCATCAACGACCTCTCGATCGGCGCCATCCCGTGCGAGGTGTTTGTCGAGATCGGCCTGCGCCTGAAGCGCACCTCGCCCTTCACCCGCCACTTCACCGTCTCGCTGGCGAACGGTTACAACGGCTACCTGCCGACGGAGCAGGCCCACGCCATGGGCGGTTATGAAACCTGGCGCGCGCGGAGCAGCTACCTTGAGGTGCCGGCAGCGACGAAGATCACCGAGGCCCTCGAACAGATGGCGGCCGCCTTGAAGCAGCGCGCGCCGTGAGCTGAGAGCCGGGTGGGATTTGATTTGCGATTGCGCCGCTCCTTCTGAGCCAATCAACCATCATCCATCAACCATCATCAACCCCATGCCCGGCGCAGCAGGTCGAGGTAGTTGCCGTGCATGATGCCGGCGATGTCGGCCTGCGAGTAGCCGCGCTTTTCCAGCATGGCCGGGATGCGCGCCAGGTCGGCGATGGTGTCGAGATCCTCCGGCGTCTGCTCGGTGCCGTAGCCGCCGTCGAGGTCGGTGCCGATGCCGGCATGTTTGGCGTTGCCGGCGAGCTGACAGACGTGGTCGATGTGGTCGCAGATGACCTCCAGCTTGAGGCCGGTCTGCTGCGGCGTGGTCTCGCCGCGGGTCCAGCCGGGGATCATCATCCAGGCGTCGAGCGCCGCGCCGATCACCGCACCGCGCTCGATGAGCGCCTTGAGCTGGTCATCGCCAAACTGGCGCGGGTCCGGCACCAGGGCGCGGCAGTTCGAGTGACTGGCCCAGACCGGGCCCTCGAAGATCTCCAGCGCGTCCCAGAAACAGCCGTCGGAGAGGTGGGTGACGTCGAGGATCAGGCCCAGGCGGTCCATCTCGCGGACCAGATCCTTGCCCTGCGGCGGCAGGCCGCCGACCTGGTCGTGGCCGAGCGCGTAGCGGCAGACCCCGTAGTGGGCCGGGCCGAGCGCGCGCAGGCCCTGCTGCCAGTGCTTTTCCAGGTGACCGACCGTGAGAATGCTGTCGGCCCCCTCGAGACTGAGGATGTAGCAAATCGGCTTGTCGGTGTCGGGCACGGAGGTGTCCTGCCAGAGCGCTACCGCCGCCTCCAGCTCCTGGAGATTGGTCACCTGGCGCATCTCGCCAACCTCCTCCATGGCCTTGTACCAAGCGAGCTGGCCCTGGGTTTCGGCGTAGGCCTGCTCGGGCGACATCCAGCCGGCGATGGGCGAACCGCCCGGCATGCAGCCGGCGAGCTGGGTGGCAACGCAGAGACCGACCCGGCCCTGGCGCATCTCGGGAAAGGCGGTCGTGCCGCAGGCCCGGCCCTTGCCGGTCAGGCCCGCCTCGCGGCGGCGGATTTCATGCACCGGCAGGCGCAGGTCGCGGTTGAATCCGCCGAGGGCGTTGAGACTGAGATCGAGGTGGGCGTCAAAGGTGAGCATGCAGGAGCAAAGCGCAGCGCGACGGCCGCTCCTTTCACTCCACCACTTCCTCAATGACACGCAGCAGGCTGGCGGCGGTCGCGAAAGTGTCGACGCTGACCTTGTCGTCCGGCAGCGGCCGGCCGAATTCCACCTCGATGTCCATGAGCAGGTCGATCGACTCCAGCGAGTCCAGGCCGAGCCGGCTCAGATCCTCGTCGAGCGGGATCTCGGCGTCCGGAGCGACCAAACGCAGCCGGGGGCGCAGGAGCTTGAGCAGGCGCGGAGCGAGGTCGGTGGCAGTGGGCATGGGCGGATTCAGGGCGGGGTACATACCTGCTCATGGCCGCCGCGCCAGCGCCAGACCGACAAAATTTCGCCGTCGCGATGAGCCACTTCCAGCGGTGGCGGGTGGCTGAGGAAGCCGATCAGGCTGGCGGTCAAGCCGTAGGCGCCGACGTTGGGCACGGCCAGCAGGTCGCCTTCGCGCAGTTCCGGCAGGGCGAGCCCGCGCGCCAGGCTGTCGAGCGGTGTGCACAGCGGGCCGACCACATCCGCCGGTGGCAGGGCAGGGCAGGGGGCGCGCGTCGCCGCATCGTCGGCCAGCAGTTGGAAGTCGACCTGCGCGCGCGGGATGCGGCCGAGGCCGGCCATGCCGCCGAGGTGATGGATGCCGGTGTCGAGCAGGATGAAGCGGCGGTCGCGCGAGGTTTTCACCGCCTGCACCCGCACCACCAGGGTGCCGGCGCTGGCGACCAGATGGCGGCCGGATTCAAACCAGAGTTCGGCGGTGGCCGAAAGCGGGGAGTCGCGCCAAACGGCGTCCAGGGCCGGGCGCAGGCCGCTGAGGTCGGGTTCCGGGGCCGCGTGTGCGTAGGGCCAGGGGAACCCGCCGCCGGCGTTGACCACGGCGCAGACGAAGCCCAGCGACGTTTCCAGGCGTGCGGCCAGGGCCAGGGCGCGACGGGTGTTTTCGGTCAGGGCGGCGACATCGGCCACTTGGGTGCCGAAATAGACGTGGATGCCGCGCAGGCGCAGGCCGGGGTGCTGCAGGCGCGCGCGCGCCTCGGGTGCCAGCAACTCCGTCTCTTCAAAGCCAAACTGGCTGGCCACCCCGGTCATGGCCAGGCGCGCGGTCGGCGCCTCGGCCGGGTTGACCCGCAGCAGGATTTGGGCGGTCGTGCCCGCCGTCGCGGCCAGACGGGCGACGCGGTCGAGGTCGCTCCAGTTCTCGCAGGAAAACCAGCGCACCCCCGCCGCCAGCGCCGCGCGGATGGCGGCCTCCGTCTTGGCGGGGCCACCGAACAGGGCCTCACGCAGGTCAAAACCGGCCTGGCGTGCCGTCACGATCTCGCCCTCCGAGGTGATTTCCGCGCCGCAGCCGCCGCTCCGGGTCGCTTCAGCCACCGCCGGCAGGGGATTGGCCTTGAAGGAATAGAGCAGCCGGGAGCGCTCCGGCAACGCCGCCTGCAGTGCCTGCGCGCGCGCCGTCACCGCTGCCAGGTCGTAGGCGTACAGCGGCGTGCCGAAACGGTGGGCAAGGGAGGCGGGATCGGTCGCCATCACGGTGGGCAACGGAGGCAGGCTAGGGATTTCACCGGTCAAAAAAGATGTTTTTTTGCATTGTCACGCCGGAGTGAGGTCGGTTATCGTCCATATTCCCCGAAAAACAACCTTTCCCCGAGTGTTTCGCATGAAATTCCCCCTGTTTGCGGCGCTGGCGGCCGCCTGCCTCTGCCTGCCACTGAGACTGCCTGCCGCCGTTGGTTTCGGCGATCCCCAGATTCTGGCCAGTCCGGCCCTGCCTGCCACGGATGGGACAACGGTCACGCTCACCGCCCAGGCGCAGCCGGACAGTGGCTTTGCCCTCTACCTCTGGTTCAAGGACGGCGTCAGCCTCAGCAACGGCGGCCGGATCAGTGGTGCCACGACCAACAAACTGGTCCTGAAAGGCATTCAAAAGGCCGATGAAGGCGCCTACCGCGTCCAGGTGCGCGAAGTTCTCACCGGGGGCGGTGTCGACGACCCTGTGTTTAGCGACCCCATTGACGTTGCCGTCAATGTCCGCCCCATCATCACCGCCCAGCCGGTCGCACCGGCGGCAGTCATCCAGCAGGACGGCACCCTCAGCCTCAGCGTCGGCATCAGTGCGCAGAGCGCGCAGCCGCTCACCTTCGAGTGGCAGCGCAACAACGTGCCGATCGACAGCATGGCCAACCCCAGCGCCGCCACCGAAACCTTCACCATTCTGGCGCGCGATCCGATGAATCCCGTCGCCCAGCCCGGGGTGCAGTGGGCGGATGCCGGCAGCTACCGGGTCCGCGTCACCAACGCCACCGGCATCAACGTCTTCAGCAAGCCGGTCAAAGTCGCGGTCGCCTCGGCTGCCGTGCTGCTTTCCGACCTGCCGGCTGAGTTCTTCATTGCCACCAAGGCCAAGGGCAAGCTGAGCGTGCTCGCCGGCGGCACCCCCAAGCTGTCCTATCAGTGGTCGATTGATGGCGAGGGCAACGTTCTCAAGGGCGGCACCGCTGCCAGCATCAGCATCGCCGGCACGCCGGAGAATGACGGCAAGGTGTTCCGGGTGACCGTCACCAACGCCGCCACCGACGGTGAGCATCCCGCCGCGGTCAGCGGTGGCGCCACCATCCGGGTCATCAACAAGCTGGCGGCCACACTCGTCACCGGCAGCCTCGGCATGGACACCTACCAGAAGGGCTTCACCTTCGACAAGGGCACCGCCCCTGTCCTCGAAGTGCAGGCCAGCCTCGACGGCACCGGTGATCTTGAATACCAGTGGCAGAAGGACGGTCGCGACATCGCTGACTCCGCCACGGTCACCGGCACCGACGAACGCCAGCTCGTTTTCAGCGACCTCGACTGGGCCGATCGCGGCGTTTACCGCTGCATCGTCCGCAACCAGGTCAGCGTGGTCACTTCCAAGACCTTCGCGCTCGGTGTCAACTCGCCGCCGGTCATCGTCACCGAACCCGCCGCCACCAACGTCGCCATCACGGGCGGCAAGGCCGTGTTCACGGTCATTGCCAGCGGTTCCGGCAAGCTGACCTACCAGTGGTTCAAGAAGGATCCCGGCGGCGACATCCCCCTGCCCAAGGCCACCAAGAACAAGCTCACCCTCAGCAAACTGCTGCGCAACGTGAGCGGCGACGACTACTACTGCGAGGTTAGCAATGCCTTCACCGCCACTCTCGGCGGCGGCACGCCCACCCGCAGTGCGGACGCCAACCTGGTCGTCTTCGATCCCGTCAAGATCATCACCCATCCGCAGGCGCCCGTGAACGGCGTGCGCGTCGGCAATACCCTCACCCTCAATGTCGGCATCACGGGCGATGACCCGGTGGTTTATGAGTGGTACCTGAACAAAAAGACCCGCCTGGCCAACGGCCCGCTCGGTTCCGCCACGGTTTCCGGGGCCGACACGGAAGAATTGCAGATCGACAACATGCAGCCGGCGCTCCAGGGCAGCTACAGCTGCATCGTTCGCAACGCCCAGATTCCAGGTGCTCCGACACCGAAGTACCTTGCCAACGTCAGCAGCAAGGCCGCCAAGGTGATTGTGGTCATCCCGCCGGTGATCACTCAGCAAACCAACTCAACACCTGTTTCGCCGGTCACTGAAGAGGATTTGGTGACGCTCTCCGTTCAGGGGGATGGCACCCCTCCACTCAAGTATCAGTGGCAGATCAGTGACGATGGAACGACATGGTCGAATCTGCAGGGCAAGACGCTTAACAGGCTGGTTTTCAGCAAAATCCAACTCGGGAACGACGCCTACTATCGTTGCATCGTCAATAACATTCTCAACGAGCCTGCCTACAGCGATCCCTTGTCTCTGGATGTTCTTCCCATTCCTGCGGCGTCCAATGTCACGATCACGCCGCCGGTCGGCCGCGCCGACGAATTCATTCGAATCACCGGCCAGAATTTGAAGTATGTCCGCACGGTGTCGATCCTGCCTGCAGCGGGCGGTACGGTCAATGCCACCTTTGTTCGCGAATCTGATACCTCCTTGCTGGCGACCATTCCAGGTTTGGCGCCGACTGTTGCTTCTCCTCTTCTTTTGACGAGCCGAGGTGAGCTTTCTCAAACGTACCAGTCTGCCCCAGATGCCTTCCGACGTACCGTTGCTCTGGAAAACAACTACTTGAATCCGCGCATTCTGGTGGGGACAAGCCACACGGGCATCGTCGGTGACAACACCGGACTTTACGATCCTGTCGAGGATCAGAGTGTCGCTTGGTACAGCTGGCGTCCGCCCGAGGCCGGTTCCTATCGCGTCACTGTGCAGACCGAAGATTACGACCCCATGGTTGTCAACATCACGCCCGACGGCAGTGGAAACTACACACGGCGCACATTCGACAGCCCGGTGTTCGACGACCTGGAGATTTTCAATTTCACAGTCACCGAAAACCAGGTGGGGCGTGACTATTTCTTCGGCATTTCGGCTTTCATTTATCCATCACTTCCGGATGAAGGCCCCTTTGCGATGGAGCTCACACGTGTGGGGGGGGCGCCCTTGGTGGAGAATTCCACTGTGGCACCACCGTCGGAAGCAGGGTCGATCACCCGTTCGAGCACCGCGGCCACTTGGCAGGCCGAAGGTGATCCCGCAAGTTTTTCCCTGACGACGACCGAAGAGGGTCTCGATGCGGTTCGCCTCGGGGGCACCCAGACCAAAAGTGAGCCCGTGATTCTGTTCAATGAAGAGTTGCCGCAGGCGCCCGAGGCGGCCTCGGTTCGTCTCGGCTTTCATGCCGGACTTGACCGAATCGGTGAGGGCGCGGCGGATCTCTTTGCCTGGCAAGTTTCGTCTGGGGATGGTTCGCCTCTCCTGCAGTTGCGTCTCAACAGTGCAACGGGTGCGATTGAATTGGTGCAGGCGGATGGTCGCAGCGTGACGGCCGAGCCGGTTCTTGTCGCAGGTTCCGCCCAATATTTCGTGATCGATCTCGATCTCGTGCAGGGAGTCTGGTCAGCGACAATGAACGGAACCCTTCTGTCACCGGCCCAGCCGCTGCCAGCCGGAGCCCAGTTTGGGGAGCTGTCGGCGATCTGGTATCCTTCGTCCAAGTCAGGCTCGGCTGTCTCGACGATGACCTTTGACCGAGTCAATCTGGAATTGCCTTGAGGATTTGCTCGCCTGATCGCCTTAGGAATAGGGGAATTGGCGATTCTTGAAACCCGTCAAGCATCACCGGTTCAAGAATCGCACCATCCCAGCC
>JAEYYS010000173.1 GCA_023428335.1 Verrucomicrobiota bacterium
CGCCTGTTCACCGACGCCCACCGCGAGCGTACCCTCATCCTGCCCGGCCCCGACCTGCACACCGCCCTGCGCGACCTCGGCGCGCGCGGCATCAGTACCGTGCTCATTGAGGGCGGCGGCAGCGTGCTCGGTCAGGCCTTCGCCCAACGCCTCGTCGATGAGGTGCAGTGGTATCTCGCCCCACGCCTGTGCGGCGCCGGCACGGTGCCGGCGCTCGGCGAGACCCCTTGGGCCGCCTCGGTGGCCCTCACCGACGTGCGCTTCGAACCGCTGGGCGACAATCTCTGCCTGACCGCGCGCCCGGTCTGGCCGGCCACCGCGGAGGAGACACCATGAGCCGGCCCGCCGTGTTCTTTGATCGCGACGGCGTCGTCAACGTCTCGCCCGGCGCCGGCTACGTGCTGCGCTGGACCGATTTCCACTTCGCTCCCGGCATCGTCGAGGCCCTGCAGGTCTGTCGCCAGGCGGGTTACGCCCTGGTCCTCGCCACCAGCCAGCAGGGCGTCGGCAAAGGCCTGATGAGCCAGGCCGATCTGGATGCCATCCACGCGCGCATGCAGGAGCACTTGGCGCGCGCGGGCGCCGCCTTCGACGGCCTGTACGCCTGCACCTGCCTGGCCAGCGACCCGGACTGCACCTGCCGCAAACCGAGTCCCGAGATGCTGGAACGCGCCGCCGCCGATCTCGACCTCGATCTGGCGCGCAGTTGGCTCGTCGGCGATGCCGACCGCGACATCCTCATGGCCCACCACGCCGGCGTGCCCAACACCGTGCGCATCGGCGACGAACCGCCCTGCCAGGCGGTCGCCACGCACCGCCTGCCCGACACCACCGGCCTGGCCGCCCTACTCGCCGCGCATCTCGCCCCCCTGTAGCGCGGGGCCGCGACCCGCCGTCTTCTGTAGCGCGGGGCACCGACCCGCGAAAACCCACGGGGTCACTGTCCCCGTCTACAAAACGGCAACGCCCCCACGCCACCTTCGCCCTTGCATCCGGCCCGGGACGGCGCATCGAATGAGCTTCGTCATGCCCAAGTACATCGTCACCATCGGCCTCGAGGTCCACGCCCAGCTCACCACCCGCAGCAAGATGTTCTGCGGCTGCGCGGTGGCCTATGGCGAGGAGCCGAACACGCAGACCTGCCCGACCTGCCTCGGCCTGCCAGGCGCCCTGCCGGTGCTCAATCAGGCGGCCATCGAGAAGACGATCCTCACCGGCCTCATGCTCGGCTGCGAGATCCCGCCGGTCGTGAAGTGGGACCGCAAGAACTACTTCTACCCGGACATGCCGAAGAACTACCAGATCACCCAGTTCGACCTGCCGCTGTGCCTTGGCGGCGGCGTGCCGCTCTATGATCTGGCCTACCCGAAGGATGCGCAAAAGAGCATCGCCAACCCCGGCAAGGTGGTCCAACTGACCCGCATCCACCTCGAGGAGGACGTCGCCAAAAGTACCCACCACGACAAGTTCACCACCATCGATTTCAACCGCGCCGGCACGCCGCTCATGGAGATCGTCAGCGAGCCCGACATCGCCAGCGCCGAGGAGGCCTTCGCCTACCTGACCAGCCTGCGCCAGATCCTCGTCTACGGCGGCGTCAGCGATGCCGACATGGAGAAGGGCCAGATGCGCTGCGACGTCAACATCTCGGTCCGCCCCGAGGGCCAGGCGCAGCTCGGCGCGAAGATCGAACTGAAGAATCTCAACTCGATGTCGGCCGTGCGCCGCGCCATCAAGTTCGAATCCGAGCGCCAGATCGACTGCCTGGAGCGCGGCGAGAAGCTGATCCAGAGCACCCGCCGCTGGGACGACGACCGCGGCGAGACCACCCTCATGCGCACCAAGGAGGACGCGCACGACTACCGCTACTTCCCCGATCCCGACCTGCTGCCGCTGCGCACACCGGAGATCCTCGCCCACGTGCGCCCGCAGGTGCCCGAGCTGCCGCACGAAAAGCGTGCCCGCTTCGAGAGCGCGTACGGCTGCAGCGCCTACGACGCCGGCGTGCTCGCCAGCGACAAGGAACTCGCCGCCTGGTACGACGCCGCGGGCGCCGCCGACCCGGCCGTGCCGGCGAAGAAGATCGCCAACTGGGTCATCAACGACCTGCTCGGCGCGCTGAAGGACACCGAGGGCGGTCTCGCCGCCTGCCAGGTGCGCCCCGCCCAATTGGCCGCGCTCGCCGCCGCCGTCGAGGCCGGCAAGATCTCCAACAGCCAGGCCAAGGAAGTGTTTGCCGAGATGATCGCCAGCGGCGCTGAACCGGCCGCGGTCATCCAGGCCAAGGGCTTTGAACAGGTCAGCGACAGCGGCGCGCTGGAAGCCATCGTCGACCAGATCCTCGCCGCCAATCCGGACAAGGTCGCCGAGGTCAAGGGCGGCAACGACAAGGCGATGAACTGGTTCACCGGCCAGGCCATGAAGGCCAGCCAGGGCAAGGCCAACCCCAAAATGGTCACCGAGATCGTCCGCCGCAAGGTGCTCGGCTGAGGCTTGCAGGCCGCCGCGCGCCAGCGACCTTGCGCCATGGCCCGGCCCCTCTGGATGCTCGCCGCCCTCGGGGCGACCACCAGCCTGCTGCAGGCCCATCCCGACGACGTCGTGCAGCTGCGCGTCGGCATTGAGCGCCGGGCGCTCGACCTGCGCTTCACCCTCAACCTGCCCTGCCTGAGCCGACTGACACCGGTCGATACCGACAATGACGGTCGCGTCACCCCGGCCGAACTGGAAGCAGCGCGCCCGACCCTGGCCCAGGCCCTGCAGCGCCGGGTCCAACTGGAGATCGACGACACCCCGGCCGAACTCGGCGCCGTCACCCGCGTCGACACACTCTGGCCGAAGGGCAGCCAGGCGCCGGCGGACGACTCGGGCCGGCGCATCGACCTGCACTTCCGCACCGACCGGGCCGCAGACATCGCCAGTTTCAGCCTCGCCTTCGACCTCTTTGAGACGCTCGGGCCGCTGGCCAGCGTCGAGGCGGAGTACGCCCAGGACGATCTCCGGCTGCACGTGCCCTTCACGGTCAACGCCCGCCGCTACCGCCATGTCACCGGCTTCGCCGCCGAGGCCTATTTCCAGGAACCCGCCGCCGCGAACCAGCGCTGGCCCTGGATCACCGCCGGCCTGCTGCTGGCCGGTCTCGCTGTCCTCGGCCGACACCTGATCCGGCGGACCCGCGTCTGAACCGCCCCCGAAAGCCGCACAGACAGCACTTGCATTCCGCGAAAACCCGACCAAATTGCTTATCCCACCGCACTACCCCTTGGTGTAATGGTAACATAACAGATTCTGACTCTGTTGTTCAAGGTTCGAGTCCTTGAGGGGTAGCCAACTCAGGCCGGCGTCACGGACGCTTCAGCAGCCTCAGCGGGGTCGGCAACTGCTCACTGATGAACCACAGGCTGCGGCCGTCCGCATCATAGCAGGCGCCCTCCATCTGGCGCAGCAGCGGCGGCCGAATCGATTCCGGGTCGCGTTGCAGGGCGGTCGCCAGGGTCTCGCCCTCGCCAATCCGCCACTCGTAGAAATGCGTGTAGGTGGCGACCAAAAAGCGGCGGCCATCGGGGGCAAAACAAGCGGCGGTGGCCATGGCGGCGTCGCGCGGGCGCTTGCCGGTGTGCTCCAGCAGGGGGAAACGCAGCTCGGCGATCTTTTCCAGCGTCAGGGCCC
>JAEYYS010000203.1 GCA_023428335.1 Verrucomicrobiota bacterium
GATCACCGCCGTCATCGTGCTCGACTCGGCCTTCGCCGCCATCTTCACCCTGCTCGACATCTGAAGCCATGAGCGCCCCGCCCAACGCCAAGATCTCCGTGCGCGACCTGACCCTGGCCTACGGCTCCTTCGTCGTCATGAAGGACCTGGAGTTCGACGTCCAGGAGAAGGACATCTTCATCATCATGGGCGGCAGCGGCTGCGGCAAGAGCACCCTGCTCCGCCACCTCATCGGCCTGCGCGAGCCGGCGCGCGGCGAGGTCCTGTACAACGGCGAAAGCTTCACCGCCGCCGGACCGGCCGAGCGCGAGCGCTTCACCCGCCGCTTCGGCGTCATGTACCAATCCGGGGCGCTCTGGTCCTCGCTGACCCTGGCGGAAAACATCGCCCTGCCCCTCGAGGAATTCACCTCGCTGCCCGCGCGCACGATCCGCGACATCGTCTCCTACAAGCTGTCGCTGGTCGGCCTGGCCGGCTTCGAGGACTTTTACCCGAGCCAGGTCAGCGGCGGCATGAACAAGCGTGCCGGCATCGCCCGCGCCATGGCCCTGGATCCCGACATCCTGTTTTTGGATGAACCCAGCGCCGGTCTCGACCCGCTCAGCGCGCGCCGGCTCGACGACCTGATCCTGCGCCTGCGCGACAGCCTCGGTTCGACCTTCGTCATCGTCACCCATGAGCTGGCCAGCATCTTTGCCATCGGCAGCAATGCCGTCTTCCTCGACACCGCCACACGCACCCAGGGCGCCATCGGCCCGCCTTGCCACTTGAGGGAGCACTCGGAAAGTGCCACCGTGAGAAGCTTCCTCAACCGCGGTGCCGAGTCCGCGCCGGAGACCCGCCCATGAGCCGCAAAGCCAGCCCCACTCTGATCGGTGTCTTCACGCTGATCGCCCTCGTCGCCGCCGGCATCTCGGTCGTGCTGCTTGGCGCCGGCCAGTATTTCCAGCGCACCCACCGCATCCTGCTGAACTTCGACAAGAGCGCCATGGGCCTGCTGGTCGGCTCCGACGTCCGCTTCGGCGGTGTCCGCATCGGCCGGGTGGCCGAAATCAGCGTGCTCGTCGACCACCGCAACAACCGCAAAATCATCCCGGTGATCGTCGAGCTGGAGGAGAAGGACCTGCGCTCGGTGCGCACCACCCATGGCGATGGCCTCGACTTCACCACCGCCGCCGGCGTCAAGGCGGCCGTCGACCAGGGCCTGCGCGCCGGCATGGTCCAGCAGAGCCTGCTCACCGGCATGCTGTACATCGAGTTCGACATCGTGCCCGACCAGCCCGGCTTCGTCTATGAAAACGGCGGCACGGAAGGCTTGCCAACCGTGCCAACCATTCCAGCAGAGATCGACAAGCTCATCGCCGATGTCGCCGACGGCCTGAAGAAGATCAACTCGCTCGACCTCGACGGCATGCTCGGCGACGTGCGCAAGCTGCTCAACAACGCCGACCGCCAGCTCGCGGCGCTCGACATGAAAACGATCAGCGACAACCTCGTGCAGGTGACCGCCGACGTGCGCGGCATCACCGGCAACGACAAGGTGCGCACCGGGCTCGACGCCTTCGAAAAGGCCCTCACCGAACTGCGGGCGCTCGCCGCCAAGCTCAATGAGGGGGTCGATCCGGTGCTCGACGACGTCAAGAAAGTGCTCACCCAGGCCGAGACCGGCATCGCCGAACTCGGTCGTGCCGCCGCCGAACTGGCCAAGACCAGCAACCCGCGCGGCCCGGTGCTGCTGCGCCTGCAGGCGGTGCTCGACGAGACCGAACGCGCCGCACGCGCGATCAAGGAACTGGCCGAAGACCTCAAGCGCCACCCGAACTCCATCCTGGTCGGCAAGGAACCCAAGGGGGACAAGCGATGATCCGCCCGACCTGCCTCTCGAAAGCCAAGCCGTGCGACACGGCACCGTCTCAGGCCGAGGCGTTCTTGCCGAGCCCCCACCGACCGTCCTGGCGACCGGCCCTGGGCATGGTCGCTCTGCTGCTGCTTTCCGCCTGTGCCCTGACCCGGCCGGTGCGCGACACCGCGGCCCGGCATCTGCTCGACGCCACCGTGCCCGCGCGGGCGACGACCGCCTCGCAACCGGCGCTGGCGGTGGCCAAACCCGCCCTGCCAACCTACCTCGACCGCCCCCAACTCGTCGCCCGCGGTGCGGCCGGCGAACTGCGCGTGCTCGACGAGCAACTCTGGTCCGAACCGCTCGACGCCGGCATCGCCCGCGTGCTCGCCGCCAACCTCGCGCGCCTGACCGGCTCGGCGGCCATCCTACCCGCCAGCGGCTTTGTCGCCCTCGAATATGACCGACTGGTGGAGCTGCGCATCGAGCGCTGCGAACCCGATCCCGACGGCAGTCTCGTGTTGGAAGCGGCCTGGAAACTGCAGCCGGTGACCGGCTCCGACATCCCCTTTCGCAACTTCCGCACCGTCGTGCCCGCCGCACCCGCGAGCGCGGCCGCGCAGGTGGCCGCCACCAACGAGGCCCTGGCCCGTCTCGCCCGCGCCATCGCCGCCAAGCTTTGAGTCCAAATCCGCAGTTGCAGCGCACGCCGGGTTCATGGCAAACTGACGAAATGAACGAAGCCGGCGCGCGCCGACCGTTGAAATCCCGTGGCACCGCCTGGGCTCGCGGCTTGTCGCGGGCTCTGCTCAAGACCGGTCTGCGGCCCAACCAAGTCTCCGTTCTCAGCATCGTCTTCGCCGCCGCAGCGGCCGGTTTTCTCATCTGCCCCGAATCCCCCGCCTGGTGGCACTGGCTGGCGGCCGCGACCTGCATCCAGCTGCGCCTGCTCTGCAACCTGATGGATGGCATGCTCGCGGTCGAGGGCGGCCTGAAAACGCCGACTGGCGAGCTTTACAACGAGTTCCCCGACCGGCTGGCAGACATGCTCATCCTCGCCGCGCTCGGCCTGGCTGATGGCAATACCGCCTCGGAGCGGCTCGGCTGGCTCTGCGCCGGCGGTGCGGTGATGACCGCCGCCGTGCGCCTGCATGGCGCCGCCCTGACCGGCGCGCATGACTTCCGCGGGCCGATGGCCAAGCCCCACCGCATGGC
>JAEYYS010000220.1 GCA_023428335.1 Verrucomicrobiota bacterium
GTTCCGGAGTTGGGGTCTTGAGGAAGGGGCGGGGTCAGGCCTGGGCAGCCGGGGCGGGGGCCGGGGCTGGCGCTGGGGCCGGAGAGTTGGAGTGCGCGAAGCGATCACCACCGCGACGGCCTGGGCCGCCGCGTTCACCACCGCGGTCCGAGCGCTCGCGGCGACGGTCGCCGCGCGGCTGGCTGTTTTCGGGGGCGTTGCCGCGATTCAGCCAGACTTTGATGCCGATGATGCCGTAGACGGTGCGGGCTTCGGCGAAACCGTAATCGATCGGGATGCGCAGGGTCTGCAGGGGCACCTTGCCCTGGCGGTACTGTTCGGCGCGGGCGATGTCGGCACCGCCGAGACGGCCGGCGACGCGGATGCGGATGCCGTCGGCGCCCATGTCCATGGCGGTCTGCACCGAGCGCTTCATGGCGCGGCGGAAGGAAATGCGGCGCTCCAGCTGAACGGCGACGCTTTCGGCGACGAGCTGGGCGTCGAGTTCCGGCTGCTTGATTTCGAAGATGTCAATCTTGACCTGCTTGCCACCGCACATCTCGGAGACCTTTTGGCTCATGACCTCGATCTCCTGGCCCTTGCGGCCGATGACAAGACCCGGACGGGCGGTGTGCAGGGTAACGCGGACCTGATTCCAGGCGCGTTCAATAACGATGCGCGCCACAGCGGCCTGCATGAGCTTGTCCTTCAGGTACTTGCGGATCGCAAGGTCGCTGTGCAGGGCCTCGGCATATTCCTTCTCAGGAGCATACCACTTGGAGCGCCAGTCTTTGGTGACGGCGAGGCGGAAACCGATCGGATTGACTTTCTGTCCCATAAATCAGAGGTGTGTGGATTATTCGGCGGCAGCGGCGGCCTTGCGCTTCTTGGTGGCGGGCTTTTCAGCCGCCGGCTTTTCTTCTTCCTTGGCGCCCAGGATGACGGTGATGTGGGTCATGCGCTTCTTGATGGGGGCGGCGGAACCGCGGGCACGCGGCATGATGCGCTTGATGGTCGGTCCCGGGGTGGCAACGGCGCTGCGGACGACGAGTTCCTCGGCATCCAGCTCGTGGTTGTTCTCGGCGTTGGCGACAGCCGAGCGCAGCACTTTGCCGACCAGGAAGGCGGCCTTCTTGGGGGTGAAATCGAGGACGCTGAGCGCCTGCGAAACCGGCAAGCCCGTGATGGCACGCGTCACTTGACGGGCCTTCTGCGACGAGATTCGGGCGTATTTGTAGATCGAACGCACTTCCATAACTTAGAATGATCGGTTGATGTCCACTTTACCTCTGTCCCCGACTTTCACGGGATCAGCTTTGTTTGCGAGTTCCTGCACGACGGCGCCGCTGACGGAGCTGCGCACCTCGGTGACAAGAATTTTTGCGATGGGTTTGTCCTCGCGAAAGATTTCAAAGGGCATGCCTGGCTTGACGCCGTCACGGCTGCCCACGGAGAGCACGGCAACGCCGAGTTCCGGCTTGAGACTGACAATGCGGGCCTCCTGAAGGCTGGCGGGGTCGGCGGCGGGGGCCGGGTCGGCGCTGGCGGCGACGAGTACCTGTTCGACGCTTTCGAGGGCGGCGGAGAGCCGCTGCTCGGCGGCAGCATCAGGAGCCGGGACGGTTTTGGCGAAATCGATGGAGACTTCGGCCAGCTGCATGAGGGCGTCGGCCAGGCGACGGCGAGAGGTCTCGGAGACGCGCAGGTCGGAAAGCGCGGCGAGCAGTCGCTCCTGAACGGCATCCGGCTGCTGCTCCAGGGCGGCGATGCCGAGTCCTTCCAGCAGACCGCGCAGGCGGTCGTGACGGTCGCGCAGCTCGGCGGCCTCCTGATTGGCGGCGGCAGCACTCTGGGCGAGGGCCTCGCCGCGGCCCTGGGCGGCGGCGAGCTGGGCTTCGAGCGACTGGATTTTCTGCGCCGCGAGTTGCAGCGCGGTGTTCAGCTCCTGGTATTCGAAGGCCGACTGCGCCTGCACCGTGCCAGCCGCCGCCAGCCAGGCCGCGACGAGCGGCAGGGCGGGCTTAAGGGCATTGGCGAGGGGTCGGAACATGCGCAGAAGGTTGGGCGGGATTACTTGGAGGCCTTGACCGTGACGGAACCGTGGCCCTTGAACAGACGGGTCAGCGAGAACTCGCCGAGGCGGTGGCCGACCATGTTCTCAGTCACGTACACGGACACGAAGTCCTTGCCGTTGTGGACCAGGAAGGTGTGGCCGACGAGGTCCGGGGTGATCATCGAGCTGCGCGCCCAGGTCTTGATCGGGCGCTTCTGGCCGGCGTCATTGAGCTTGTCCACCTTTTCGAGGAGGGCTTGCTGGACGAAGGGGCCTTTCTTGAGGGAGCGTGCCATAAAAGTCGTGCGTGAGGTCGGGTTGCGGAATCGGTTTACTTCTTGGCGCGGCGGTCCTGAACAATGAGCTTGCCGGTGGCCTTCTTCGGATTGCGGGTCTTCTGGCCCTTGGCGTGGCCCCACGGGCTGAGCAGGTGCTGGCGACCGCCGCCGGACTTGGAGCGGCCTTCACCACCACCGTTCGGGTGATCGATCGGGTTCATGCACATGCCGCGCACGGTTGGGCGGGTGCCCTGCCAGCGGGTGCGGCCGGCCTTGCCCGAGACGACGTTCATGTGCTCGACGTTGCCGACCTGGCCAATGGTGGCGTAGCACTCGGCATGGATCTTGCGGATTTCGCCGGAGGGCATTTTGACGAGGGCGTATTCACCCTCGCGGTTGGAGAGGATGGCAGCCTGGCCGGCGGCGCGGGCGGCGACCCCGCCGCGCCCCATTTCGAGCTGGACATTTTGGATGG
>JAEYYS010000233.1 GCA_023428335.1 Verrucomicrobiota bacterium
CCGCTGCGCCGCCTGCTTCAACACCTGCCCGGTGTACCGGCGCAGCGGCGGCCACAGCTACAGCTACTTCATCGCCGGCCCCATCGGCAGCATCCTGGCGCCGAATGTGGATCGGAAGGCGCATGCCGACATGCCCTTTGCCTCGACCCTCTGCGGTTCCTGCAGCGCCGTTTGTCCGGTGAAGATCGACATCCATGCCCAGTTGCTGAAATGGCGTCAGGAGGTCGTGCAGGCCGGCGGCACCGGCCGGTTGAAACCGCTGGCCCTGAAGCTGACCGGTTTTGTCCTGCGCCGGCCGCGCCTGTATCGGCTGGCTGGACGGCTCATGCGCCGGTTCGCGCCGCTGGCGCAAAAGCTCGGGCTCGATCCCTGGACCCGCCACCGCGACCTGCCGGAGCCGCCGGCGCGCAGCTTTCACGAACTCATGCAACAGCAACGCCGATCATGAGCCGCGACCGCATCCTCCAAGCCGTGCGCGCCGCCCAGCCCGAGGCGCTGCCGCTGCCCGACCTGACGCCGCTGCAGACCCTGCCGAAAACGCCGGCGCTCGCCGACTTCACCGCCACGCTCGATTTCATCGGCGCCCGCTGGCGACGCGCGGCCGATCTCGCGGCAGTCGCGACCGCCCTCGCTGCCGAACGGCCTGCAGGTGCCGCCTGGGCCTCGACCGTGCCCGGCCTGGCGGGCAGTGTCGATCTCGCCGCGGTGGCGGATCCGCATGACCTCGGCGACCTCCATGCGGCGGTCTTGCCCGGCCGCTTCGGTGTCTGCGAAAACGGCGCCGTCTGGCTGGATGAAACCGCGCTCGGTCCGCATCGCGTCCTGCCCTTCATCGCCCAGCACCTCGTCCTCGTCCTGTCGGCCCGCGACTTGGTGGCCGACCTGCACCAGGCCTATGCCCGTCTGGGCGCGCCCGACACCGGCTTCGGCCTGTTCCTGGCCGGGCCATCGAAAACCGCCGACATCGAGCAGTGCCTCGTCGTCGGTGCCCACGGCGCGCGCAGTTGCACCGTCTGGCTGCTCGGTGAACCCGCCTGATCCTCCCCCTTCTCATGCCCGTCCCCGTCCTGCTCTCCGACATCGGCAACGTTCTCACCTTCTTTGACTTCAGCATCGCCGCCCGGCGCGTCGCCGAGCGCAGCCCCTGGCCGGCCGAAGCGCTGTCGGCCCGGCTCGACCACATCAAGGGTCCCTTTGAGAATGGCGACATCGACGATGCCACCTTCCTGCGCGAGGCCGTGGCGGCGCTGGAATTCCGCGGCAGCGAGGCCGAGTTCGCCCGCATCTGGTGCGAGATCTTCACCGAAAACGCCGCCATGCGCGCCACCCTGGAGCCGCTCGCCGGTCGCCTGCCCATGCGCCTGCTGTCGAACACCAGCGGCCTGCACAAGGAGCACCTGCTCGCCGAGTTCGCCATCTTCCGCCCCTTCGACGGCGGCGTCTATTCCTACTCCGCCAAGTGCAGCAAGCCGGGCGAGGAAATCTTCCACAAGACCATCGAAGAACTCGATCTCGACCCGGCCCTGACCTTTTACATCGACGACCTCGAGCCCAACATCGCCACCGCCCGCCGGCTCGGCTTCGAGGCCCACCACTACGACGCCCGCCGCCATGAAGAGTTCGAGCGCGAGCTCGACGACTGGCTGCGGAAACACGGATTGGCCGAGTGAGCATGGCTCCGTAGAGCTATTGCGCCAATGACAAGACGGAGCTTCACTTGCTGATGAGCCGCACAGGAACGAATTTAACGCTTGTCATGCGCAATTGTGACAACATGACTTTACGGCATCTTGCAGACACGATCAACGGTCGTTCCCAAGGCTGCTGATCGGGATGTCCCAGTTCCTCCGGCGAAGCCAGCGCTGCGTCAAAAGGTTCCATGGCTTCGATGGCCTGACGGCCATACACCAGTTCAACCGGATAATGTCCGGCATCGTCATACAAACGAACTTTAACGTTTCCATTTTCACCTGTCACCTCTGTCTCGTACATAGGTACAAGGCATCTCGGCATGGACAGGGAACTGTAAACACACCAGAAGGACCCCTTGGCTTTCTCTGGGCGGTCAAACAGCACGGGCCGAAAAGAAAGACCGTGCAGATCTGCACTCTCCAGCGCCTCCTTGAGTTCATCATTGACCAAGCGTGGATAAAAAAGTCTTTTCATGGCATAGCCGTATCTTGTCTTCCACTTGGCCTTGGTCACGCGGCAAACGAGGTGGTCATCGTGCATCGACGAGTATTCCGCGATAAACGTTCTGTCACACCAGTGGGTGATATGGAAATATTCGGCGCTCTTGTAATCCTTTGTGTCATAATGACGGATGCGCCGAATCAAGTAGTGAGTATCTTTTAATCTTTGATCGAAACCCTCTGTGAGAAGCGGTTCCCATCCTGCTTGCCGGAGCATTTCAATTGCTTGATGCAGGCGTGAATGCCCATCCGGCAAGTCAATGCGAACAGAAGAACTAGGGTGCCCAGGACGATTAGGCCTTGAATACTGCCCCTCCCACGTGGGTTCAATCAACTCATAAAGCCTTTGGTACAAGACTGGATCTTCAATATAAGGACTGTAAGGCACAGGGACCAAGGGTCTTGGCCCCGGGTAAATGCTAAAAACCCAATTCACCTTCATCTTCGCTTGGAGTGACGTTTCCTGAAAAAGGGTGCAGATGCCTGAGAAGTGAACTGTGGGTGCCACGGCAGCCAGCACGCCCGTCGACGTTTTCTGCGGCAATCTTCAGGTTTTGACCGTCTCGTGTCCAGCCTAAACGAGTGAGCTCTGGAATCGCTCCAAGTCGGCGCGGCAGTGGGCTGGCCAGGCAAGCATAGCGCTCATCAGCACGCACAGTTCCTTGGCACCACTGCTCTGCTGCCACCACAAGCCCACCACCAGATTGTAGCCGCGCCACTCCTTGATATCGGCGAATCCGCCGGCGGGCCGTTTCTTCCCTCTTCTGAGGGGGCCAGGCTTTGGAACCACGAATGGCACGAAGGTCACGAAGGGGAACGGGTAGGGCGCCGTGGCTTCCCAACACCATCCCGTTTTGAACCGCTGATTTGACGCTGATGGGACGCTGATTCTGAGCAGGGAGGGCGGAGAGGGGCGCAGGCTGTAGGCGGGGGCAGCGACCCCGCGGATGGGGGTTCGTGGCCCAGGTTTCGCACGGAGGACACGGAGCTCACGGAGGGCGGGTGGCACACCCCTGACCGCGCGCAGCGCCTTGGACTGCGGCGCTTCTGCGCCGCTCTGCCACCACGTCTCAGCGTCTCCAACGGGTGGAGCTCAATGAAGGCTCGCGGCGACGCGCTGGATGGCGCACGGTTCGAGTCCATCCTCACCCGCCACGGTTTGCTTGACGCGTGGCGCACCTTCCAACATCCGTTTTTCGAATGACCCGCCTGCAGCAAATCCTCGAAAGCAAGGCCGCCTATCGTCGCCGACTCGCCCAAAAACCTGTCGCCGAAAAGTTGCGGATCGTTGAAGCCCTTGCCGAACGCAGTCTTGCGATCCGCGCGAGCCGCAGGTTTGGGAATTCAACGGTCAGGCCGTGATCCTGGGTCGTTGCCCTGCCACCTTGTCTGCTCGGACGGCCAAGCCGAGACGGGCCGCAGATTTCACAGATTTCGCAGAGGGACAGAAGGCGGAACCGCAGATTTCGCAGATTGACGCAGATGGCCAGCCGCAGGCGAGGGGAGCGCGGACACTCTTGTCCGCTGCTTCAGAGGGGCCAGGCTTTGGAACCACGAATGGCACGAATGGCACGAAGGGGAACGGGTAGGGCGCCGCTGCGCCGGCGCCGTGGCATCGGTCCGTGTAGGCGCCGTCGCCAGACGGCGGGGCTTGGGCGCATGGGATGGTAGCACCTTCCCGATCCGGCGTTCTGGCGAACGCGCCTAGTTTGGGCCGTGGGATCAGTTTCCAACCGGGCCATCTGCGGTTCAAACCGCAGCCACTTTCCCAAGCCTGCGTTGTCCGGTCGCCGGAGGCTGGCTGCGTCTTTTTCTTGACGGGCTGGCCTCTTTCGAAGAGCCTTCTGAAGGCATCGAGGGGGCCGAGCTTGTTCTGGCAACGGCAAGATGCATGATGGTGTTCGGTAAAAAACCAAGTCCATGCGCTTCGTTATCCCTCTAATGCTGGCAGTTGGTGTGGTCTGCTCGGTCTCGGTGAGAGCGGATTTGCCCGACGACGAGGCGATCCTTAACCGAGGCGGGGCAGATGCTGAGGTCATCATTCAAAAGGCTCAGAGCATCCTCGCCTCAGCTCAGGTATTTGCATCGCGTGCGATTGGAGAGTCTGGATCACCAACCACTTCCTGCTGGGCGCTGACTGTCATCGTGAGACACGACCCGAAGGCAAAGGAGTTCCTCAATGACCTTTACAGGCTAGCCGAGACACCGGAACAGCGTCTTTATGCGATCACTGGACTGATTAGCGTTGATCCGACCGAGAAGAGGAGTTTTAGCCCCGATCGCATTTCCAAGTTTGCTGAGATGACTGTCCACACGCAGTTTGGCTGCATTGGCACTCAGAGCACATTTGGCGTAGAGGCAGCGAGGTTGTTGGAGGGTGGTGCTCCATCTTATTTGTTCGAGACGCTTCCTTCGATTTATCGAACGATTGACGTTGTGCGACATCCAGAGCCCACGAAGTGAACTCGCGCGAACAAAACGGACGCAGGCAATGGCTCGAATGGCATCTGTCGTGTCATTGACGCTTCCCGTTCACCGTCGCCTGATCCGAGTCGATCGGGTCAACCGGGCTCAATGAGCTCCCGACGTGTTCTGGCCCTCGGCGTTCCAAGCAATCGCCGTCCCGGTCTGACGGAGCGCGAATGTGACGAAGGGAACTGTGAAACCTAGAGCCTCAGGCGGCCACGAGGTCGTAGCCGCGCCATTCCTTGATCTCGATCTCGGCGAATTCGCCGACGGGGAGTTTTTTGGAGACGAAGACGGTGGTGTCGATGTCGGGGGCGTCCATTTCGCCGCGGGCGACGCCGGGTTCCTCGACGAGCACGCGCAGGCGGCGGCCGACGAGCTGGCGGTTGACGTGCTCGACGTTGCGCTGGATGGCGCGCATGGCCTCGTTCCAGCGGGCCTTGCGGGTCATGTGGTGGAGGTGACCCTCCATCTTGTCGGCGCGGGTGCCCTCCTCGCGGGAGTAGTTGAAGACGCCGGCGCGCTCGAACTTCTCGTCCTCGATGAACTGCACGAGCTCGTTGAAGTCGGCCTCGGTCTCGCCGGGGAAGCCGACGATGAAGGTGGTGCGGATGGCGATGCCGGGGATGCCGGCGCGGATGCGGCGGAGCAGGCCGCGGATGTAGGCGCCGTCGGTCTCGCGGCGCATGAGGCCGAGCATGCGGTCGCTGATGTGCTGCAGGGGCATGTCGATGTAGCGGGCGACCTTGGGCGACTCGGCGATGGCCTGGATGAGGTCATCGCTCCAGTGGGCGGGATGGGTGTAGAGCAGGCGGATCCAGAAGTCGCCGGGGATGGCGTTCAGCTCGCGGATGAGGGTGGAGAGGGACTCGCCCTTGCTGCTGTCCACGCCGGAGGTCGGCTTGGGGCGGTCGCCCTCCCACTTGTCCATGCCGAAGTAGGTGGTGTCCTGGGAGATGAGGTTGATCTCCTTGACGCCGCTGGCGATGAGCTGGCGGGCTTCCTTGACGATGCTTTCCTGGCTGCGGCTGCGGTGGCGGCCGCGGATCTTCGGGATGATGCAGAACGAGCAGGGGTGGTTGCAGCCCTCGGCGATCTTGATGTAGGCGGTGTGCTTCGGCGTCAGGCGGAAGCGCGGGGTGTCGTAGTCGGGGATGTACTGCGGGCCCTTGGTGACGAGGTTTTCCTGCCCCTGGGTGCCCATGAGATTCTGGATGATCGGGGCGACCTGGGTGATCTGGTCGAGGCCGATGAAGGCGTCGACCTCGGGCATGAGGGTGGGCAGCTCCTCGCGGAAGCGCTGCGACAGGCAGCCGGCGACGATGATTTTCTGCTTTTTGCGCTTCTTCGAATCCTCGCGGGCGTCGACCGCCTCATGGATGGCGCCGACGCTCTCCTTCTTGGCCATGTCGATGAAGGAGCAGGTGTTGATGATGAGTACATCGGCCAGCTCCGGCTCCGGGGTCATGGCCATGCCAGCCTGCTGGAGGTGGCCGACCATGATTTCGGAGTCGATGAGGTTCTTGGCGCAACCGAGGGAAACGAGGCCGACTTTGATCATAGGGGCGGCCAACATACGGGCAAAAAGCCGTCGGGAAAGGACAAGATGCGTCAGCCCAGCAGCCGCTCCAGGCCGGCGGTGAGGGCCGGGTCCATGGAGGGGGCGGCATTGGCGACGCTGACCTCGTAGCCGCCCTGGGGGAAGGCCTCGACGGTCGGGATGTACCAGGGGCCGCCATCGCCGTAGGCGGCGGTGGCGACGAAGCCGCCCGGGCGCAGGGCCTGGGCGCGCAGCTGGTATTCGACGAAGGATTCCGCCGGCAGGTGGACGATGGCGGCGCCGTTGAGGTGGAGGGCGCTGAGGACGATGGGCTCGCGGCGCTGCAGGCGCTTCAGCCAGGCGACCCGCATGGCCGGGCGGATGCGGTTGGCCGGGGCATTTTTCGGGTTCTCCATCAGCGCCGTTTCCGAGGCGAGGGTGAAGGCCGGGTTGGCCTCCGGCACGAAGGCATGGGTTTTCCAAACGGCGGCGGTCAGCGGCTCGGGGCGCAGGCCGGCGGCGGCGGTGGCCATGGCCCGGTGCAGGCGGTCGGTAAGGGCGACGCGCGCCTCGGGCGAGCCGTCGTTGTACTTGCCGGCGGCGATGTTGCCGGCGGCGCCGGTGAAGTAGATCTGGGTGCAGCCGGGTTCCTCCTGCTGGCGGCGCTGGCGCGCCAGGCCGGGGAAGTCGCTGCTGACCTTGCCCTTGCCGTAGTGGCTCATCGGGTGGCAGGCGTAGTAGTGGCAGGCCACCACCTTTTCGTCGCCGCTGTAGAAGGCGACCGTTTTCAGCATCGGATCGATCAGGCCCTCGGGCAGGGCCGTCAGCTCCGGGTCGCGGCAGGAGCTGCCGCGCATCTTCTTCACCTTGCCGTCGGGGCCGAGCAGGAGTCGGCGGTTGCCGGCGATCTTTTCCACCCGCGCCTCGGCGTGGGCGATGTGGGTGAGCGGCCGGGCCTGGGCGAGGGCGGCGCGCACGGTGGCGACACCACGCTCGAGGCAGGTTTCAAAGAAGGCGGTGTCGACGTTTTTCAGGCCGTCGCCCAGGCCGTCGAGCAGGCGCTGGGTTTCCAGGCAGACGAAGGGGGCGTCGTGCTGGTGCACGCACTGCACGGCGACCCGGTCCGGGGTGGTGCCGGCGGCCTCGGCTAGGCGCTGCCGCCAGACGAGGTGGGCCTCGTTGAGCAGGCCGGTCCAGTCGACCGCGCAGACCACGACCGGTCCGCCGTCGAGCCCGAGCAGGACGTAGCCGATGGCCTGCAGGGGGTCATCGGGCTGCCCGGCCGGGGTGATCCAGCCGCCACAGAGCGGGTGGCCCGGCGGCGGCGTGACTTCGAAGCGGAAGGGCGCGATGCGCAGGCCGTCGGCGGCGCGGGCGGACCCGAGCAGGCCGGCGGCACAGGCGGCGGTGATCAGGCGGCGGCGGCTGAGGGCGGGGGCCATGGCGTCAGAGACCGAAGGCTTCGTCCATTTCCTTGGAGACCCCCTTGAGGTAGTCGAGATCGCCACCGGCGACCTCGGCGGCGAGCCAGCCGTGGAAGTTGATCTCGTGCAGGGCCTTGCGCACGTCGGCATAATCGATGTCGCCTTGGCCGATGGGGGTGAACTTGCCTTCGGCGCGGGAGAAGCCCTTGACGTCGAGCTTGTAAACGCGGCGGCCGAGCTGGCGGATCCAGTCGCCCATGCTGCCGTACTTCCAGTGGTTGCCGATGTCGAACTGCATGCCGACCCAGGGCGAGCGGAATTCATCGACGTATTTGACGAACTTGTCGGCGGTCTGATCCGCGCCGCCCTCGTGGTTGTAGAGGAACTGGTTCCAGACGTTTTCGATGACGATCTGCACGCCGACCTCGGCGGCCAGCGGCACGGCCTTGGCGATGTTCTCGACCGAGCGCTCCCAGATTTCCGCCTCGGGACCGTCCTCGCCCTTGCCGACGACGAGCAGCACGCTGTGGCCGCCGACGGCGCGGGTGTCGCGCAGGGCGGTCTTGAGGTGCTCCAGGGCCTGGGCGCGGGTGGCGGCATCGGCGCTGGTATGACGGATCTGCCAGTGGTGGCCGCAGACCGTGCCATCGACCGGCAGGCCGGAGTCGGCGATGGCGCGTTTCGTCTCCTCGACATCCATGCCGGGCGACTGCATTTCGACGCCGAGGAAGCCGGCGCTTTTGGCGGCCTTGAACTTGTCGCTCAGGCTGCCGTTGACCTTGATCATGCCGATCTTGAGGGTCTTGTAGAGGCGGCCGGCGAGCGCGTGCGGGATGGCGGGATTGGCGGCGGCGCGCGGGGCGGTGGCGAGCAGGCTGCCGGCGGCGAACAGGCCGGCTTGCTGGAGGAACTGGCGGCGGGAGGTGGGATCGGTTGGCATGGTCCGACAAGTACGCCCGGGTGTTGCCGCTTCCTGCGAACTTCCGCGGCTAATGGTTTCCAGTAGCCGGCGGCGCGGGGTTTTGCGTCTAGGCGTGCGCTGGGTGGACCGCTAGAAAAAGGCGAAGTTTCAACCGGAGGTTCCCACCATGCATCCAACCGCTTCTTGTTCCGCCTGTCAGCATGCCTGCCTGTGGGCGGGCAGCGCTCAGTGCCTGGTCAGCCAGGTCAGTGCCGTGCACCTGGCCACACGCCGGATCAGTCTGGGCATGCGCTGCGGGTTGAAGGCGCTCTACGATCCGCATCCACTGCCGCCCTGCGTGCAGGCCAGTGGCGAACTGTGCTGGGAACCGGCCCAGCGTTTGGCGGTCTAGCTGGTGTGGGACGATTGACGGCTACTTCCGGCGCCAGCTCAGAGCGCCGAGCAGGCGGCGACCGGTGGAACGCCGGCCGGTGAGGGCGGCGGCCTCGAGTTCGGAGTCGCTGAGGATGTCCGGATCGCCCGAGTCAAAGTCCTCGGCACGCGGCAGGGTGGCCAGCAGCAGCGGCTCGGCTTCGGCCGGTGCGGGCTGCGGTTTCTCCTCCTCCTCGACATCGGGACGTTCGGCGGGCGCGGCGAGGCTGGAGGGCACGACGAGGCCACCGGAGAAGATGAGTTTCATCGCCTCCTCGACACTGAGCGGCGCGTCGGTGATCTGTTCGACCGGCACGACGAGCAGCAGGCCGGTCATCGGGCTGAGCGCGCCCGGGATGAAGATGGCGGCGAGCACCTTGTTCTGCTGCGGATCGAGGTACTGGCCGGTGACAAAGCCGAGCATCTTCATCTCGCCGGCGGGGTAGTCGACGTAGACGACGCGCTTGAAGTTCTGGCGCGCGCCGAGGCCCTTGAAGCCGTCGATCACCTGCTTGAGCGACTTGTAGATGAAGGAGACGATGGGCACGCTGATGAGCAGTCGGTCCATGGCGGTGACCACGCGCACGCCGAGCACGTTGGTGGCCATGACGCCGAGGGCGATGAAGAACATCAGCGGGATGAGGAAGCCGACGAAGGTGACGACCGAGCGGAAGGTCGGGCTGGCGGTGTCGACGGCGGTGATGCCGGCGATCTCGTTGATGAAGCGGGCGAAGAAATCGAGGATCGGCAGGCTCCAGCCGTGCAGCAGGTGGTAACCGTTCTGCAGGATCCAGTAGGTGATCATCAGCGGCAGCGCCACCGCCAGACCGGCCAGCAGCTTGTTGCGCAGCCACACGAAGGGGCTGCGCGACTGCGGCGGAACGGGCTGGAGAGGGGCGGACATGACGAGACATCTGCGCGCAATACGCAGACAGAGACTATACGCATGAATCGACGCCTGTCGCCCGCTTCTGTTCAATCCGCCGGACGCAGGGTCGCGCCTCAGGCGCCGACGAGC
Source organism: Verrucomicrobiota bacterium (assembly GCA_023428335.1). Lineage (GTDB taxonomy): Bacteria > Verrucomicrobiota > Verrucomicrobiia > Verrucomicrobiales > Verrucomicrobiaceae > Prosthecobacter. The sequence goes on from JAEYYS010000233.1 coordinate 9,974, forward strand.
ATGCGCGCCGGGTTCTCGATGCAGTCCTTGACGCGCAGCAGGAAGGTGACGGCCTCCTTGCCATCGACGACGCGGTGGTCGTAGCTGAGGGCGAGGTACATCATCGGGCGGATGACGACCTGGCCATCGACCGCGATCGGGCGCTGCTGGATGCTGTGCATGCCGAGGATGCCGCTCTGCGGGGGATTGAGGATGGGCGTGCTGAGCAGCGAGCCGTAGACACCGCCGTTGGAGATGGTGAAGACACCGCCACTGAGGTCGGCGATCTCGATCTTGCCTTCCTTGGCCTTGGCGGCGTAGGCGAGGATGTCCTTCTCGAGGTCGGCGAACGATTTGCTGTCGCAGTCGCGCAGCACCGGCACGATGAGGCCGCGCTCGGTGCCGACGGCGACGCCGATGTCATGGAAGTGGTTCTGCACGATCTCATCGCCGTCGACGCGGACGTTGATGGCGGGCACCGCCTTGAGGGCCTCGACCACGGCCTTCACGAAGAAGGACATGAAGCCGAGCTTGACGCCGTGCTTGGCGACGAAGCTGTCCTGCAGCTTGGCGCGCAGGGCCATGACGGCGCTCATGTCGCACTCGTTGAAGGTGGTGAGGATGGCGGCGGTCTGCTGGGCGCTGACCAGCTGGTCGGCGATCTTGCGGCGCAGCGGCGACATCTTCTTGCGCGTGACCCGGCCCTCGGGGGCCTTGGGGGCAGGCTTCGGCGCGGCGGCGGGTTTGGCCGGTGCGGGTACGCTTGGGGCGGGCGCGGTGACCGGTGCCGGCTGGGCGGCGGCTGGCGTGGCCGGTGCTGCGGGAGCGGCTGCGGGGGCCGGTGCCGGGGCGGCGGGGGCGGTTTTGCCTTCGTCAATGCTGCCGACGACGGTGCCGATTTCGACATCGGCGCCTTCGGCGAGGGCGACGCTCAGTTCGCCGCTGGTTTCAGCGGTGATCTCCGCCGCGACCTTGTCGGTCTCAAGCGTGAGCAGGATGTCGCCGGCCTTGACGTGGTCGCCGGTCTTGAAGTGCCATTTGGAGATTTGGCCGCCGGCGACGGATTCGCCGAGGGCGGGGATTTTGATGTCGGCCATGGTCGTGCAGGGAGGGGTTGATCGCGGGGAAGGGGGACTCAGACGCTGAAGGCATCCTCGACGAGCTTTTCCTGCTCGAGGACGTGGATGGCCTTGGAACCGGCGGCGGGGCTGGAGCTGCGTTCGCGGCCGGCATAGCGCAGTTTGTGGTTGGAGAGTTCTTCCAGCCGCGGGCGGATGTAGTAGAAGGCGCCCATGTTGCGGGGTTCCTCCTGGCACCAGATCCACTTTTTCTGGGCGCGCGGGTAGCGGGCGACGATCTCCTTGAGCATCTCGTAGTTGAGCGGGTAGAGCTGCTCGACGCGGATGATGGCGGCGTTCTGGATCTTGTTCTTCTCGCGGAACTCGAGCAGGTCGTAGTAGATCTTGCCGGAGCAGAAGATGAGGCGGGCGACGCGGTCCGGGCTGCACGGCAGGTGCTCGTCGTCGAGCACCTCGCGGAAGTGGCTGCCTTCGGCCATGTCGTCGAGTTTGGAGACGCAGCGCGGGTGGCGCAGCAGGCTCTTTGGGGTCATCACCACCAGCGGCTTGCGGGTGTCGCGGCGCACCTGGCGGCGCAGGGCGTGGAAGTACTGGGCGGGCGTGGTGAAGTTGCAGACCTGCATATTGCCGCCGGCGCAGAGCTGCAGGAAACGCTCGAGGCGGGCGCTGGAGTGCTCCGGTCCCTGGCCTTCATAGCCATGCGGCAGCAGCAGGGTCAGGTGGCTGGGGCGCTGCCACTTGCTCTCGGCCGAGGCGATGAACTGGTCGATGATGACCTGGGCGCCGTTGATGAAGTCGCCAAACTGGGCCTCCCAGCAGATGAGCAGGTTCGGGGCGAGCAGCGAGTAGCCGTAGTCGAAGCCGAGCACGGCTGCTTCGGAGAGCAGGCTGTTGTAGACGCAGAAGCGGCCCTGGTTTTCCTCAAGGTGGTTGAGCGGGATGTGGCGCTCGCGCGTCTCGGTGTCGTACAGCACGCTGTGGCGCTGGCTGAAGGTGCCGCGGCGGACGTCCTGACCCGACAGGCGCACGCCGTAACCCTCGGTGAGCAGGGAGCCGAAGGCGAGCGATTCGGCCGTGGCCCAGTCGATGCCCTCGCCGGATTCGACAGCCTTGCCGCGGGCGGCGAGGAAGCGGCGGGCGATGGTGGGATGCAGGCGGAAACCCTCGGGCGCCTCGATCAGCTTGCGGCCCAGGCGCTGCAGTTTGTCGCGGTCGACACCGGTGT
>JAEYYS010000314.1 GCA_023428335.1 Verrucomicrobiota bacterium
ATCCCTACCTTGAGGAAGCCCTGCCGGGGTTCCATCGCGGGCGGGCGCGGGTGAAGGCGGCGGGCGATTCGCTGGCGGCGCTGGGCTGGGTGGGCACGAAGTACGATTTCTACCGCTTCGCCAACCGTCTGCGGCTGGCGGCCTGCTTTGGCGGGCTGCACCTGAAGGGCTTTGGCGATGACACCGCCGCCGGTTACGACGCCCTGACCCAGGTGTTTTTCACCTGGTCGGCCTTCGAGCGCTATGCCGACCTCGCCAACGACCGTCCGCCGTTCCGCGCGCTGTTTGCCCATCACCCGCGCTCGAAGGTGCACGAGCTGGCCGCGCTTTGTCGCTCCCAGGATCCGGAGCACAAGCTGGTCGGATTCCTCATCACCCAGAGCCTGCTGCCGGTGCACGAGACGCACCTGACCCGCTACCGCGATGGCCATGATTTTTCGGTGCTGACCCTGGCGGCCTGCATCCGGCACATCTTCGCCCATGGCCACCTGACGGCGAACCCCTACCGGCTGCCCGCCGGCAATCTGGTCGTCGTTTGCTGCGCCCTGCACGAGTTCCTGCTGGATTTCATGCGCAGCGACTTCCTCCGCCGCGTGCAGCTGGCGGAGGCAGGGGTCTGAGAGCGTGGCGGTTGTGGATCCTCACTCCGGCTTGCACTTGCAGAGCCATTCCGGGTTTTTGCAGGCTTCGCAGGTGGAGGGATCGTACTCAAAGCGGGCGGTGATGGCCTTGGCGTTGTCGGACTCCTTGTAGCGCAGGATGAGCCATTCGCCGGCCTTGACCAGCGGCAGGTGGAAACCCTTGGCGTCGCGGGTGACCTCGAGCTTCCGGGGTTTGGCGCGGTCGCCGGTGGTGGCGGTGAGCGATTGCTGGTCGACGGCGACCGGCTTCATCGCCTTGTCGAACACGGCGATGTGGAACTGGCCGTCCTTGACGGTGACTTCACCGTGCATCGTTTCGTTGGTGCTGAACTCGAGGATGCGGCCGCCGTTGGGGCCGAGTTCGACGCCGCTGTGGGCGAGCAGCAGGCCGGTGGTGGTGGCGAGCAGGAGGGGGATGAGGCGCAGGGCTTTCATGGTGGGTTGGGTGCTTGGGTTGGGGGTTTACAAAGCGGCGGGGGCGTGGCCCCGCACCGCGGATTCGGCGGCCTTGCGGCCAAAGAGGTAGAAGACGGCGGGCGTGACCATGAGGTCGAGCAGGGTGCTGCTGATCAGGCCGCCGACGATGACGACGGCGACCGGGTGCAGGATTTCCTTGCCGGGTTCATGGGCCGCGAGCAGCAGCGGGATGAGGGCGATGCCGGCGGCCAGGGCCGTCATCAGCACGGGCACGAGTCGCTCGAGCGTGCCGCGCACGATCAGGGCCCGGCCAAAGGTTTCGCCCTCATGGGCCATGAGGTGCAGGTAATGGCTGATCATCATGATGCCGTTGCGCGCCGCGACACCGCCGACCGCGATGAAACCGACGAGGGTGGCGATGCTGATGTTGTCGACCAGCCCCCAGGTGAGGGCGAGGCCGCCCATGAGGGCGAGCGGCAGGTTGAGCATGACCTGCAGTGCCAGCGACAGGCTGCGGAAGTAGCCGTAGAGCAGGAGGGTGACGGCGAGCAGCACGAGGGCGAAGGCGAAGGCGATGCGCCGGGTGGCGGCCTGCTGGGCCTGAAACTCGCCCTCGAAGCGCACGTCGTAGCCTTCCGGCAGCTTCACTTTTTCGCGCACCTGTTTTTGCCACTCATGCACGAGGCTTTCGAGGTCGCGCTCGGAGGTGTTGGCGCCGATGACGATGCGGCGCTGGGTGTTCTCGCGGTTGATGACGTTGGGGCCCTTGCCCTCGCGGATGTCGGCCACGAGGTTCAGCGGGATGAGCTGGCCGCCGTGGGTCTCGAGGAGCAGGCTGCCGATCTTTTCCGGTGAATCGCGCCAGGCTTCCGGCAGGCGCAGCACCAGATCGATGGTGCGCTGGCCCTCGCGCAGTTCGGCCAGGGTGACGCCACCCAGCAGGGTGGAGACCTGTGCATTGATGTCGCCGGGCTGGAGGTCGTAGGCGAGGGCGCGCTCGCGGTTCACCTCGATCTTGATCTGCGGAATCGGCACCTGCGCCTCCAGGTTCACGTCGGTCAGCCCGGGGATCGACTGGCCGAGGTCGCGCACCTGCGCGCCCGTTTCCCGCAGCACCTCGAGATCCGGACCGAAGACCTTCACGGCGATCTTCGCCGAGACACCGCTGAGCATGTGGCTGAGGCGATGGCCAATGGGCTGGCCGACATTGACAAAGGTGCCGGGGATGGCGGCGAGCCGTTCACGGATCTCGGCAAAGACGACCTCGCGAGGTCGGCCGCTGTCGTGAAACTCCACGTCGAATTCATTCACGCTGACCGGCATGACGTGGTCGTCGCGCTCGGCGCGGCCGGCCCGGCGGCCGACGCTTTTCACCTCGGGAATGCCCTGCAGCAGGCGCACGCCCACCTCGCCGATTTCGTTGGCCTGTGCCAGCGAGGTGCCGGGGGCGCTGACCAGCGAGATCGTCGCACTGCCCTCATTGAAGGCGGGCAGGAATTCCTTGCCCAGCTTCGGATAGAGCATGAGCGCGGCGATCAGCAGGGTGCCGGCGAATGCCAGGACGAGGGTCGGCACGCCGAGAGCCAGCTTGAGGAAGCTGCGCTGCACGAGCCCCTTCATGGCACGGACGACCACGCCATCGCCATGGCCTTGGCCGCCGGTTTTCAACAGCAGCGAGCAGAGCACCGGGATCACCGTCAGCGAGACGACGAAGGACGCCGCCATGCTGGTGATGGTGGCGATGGCGATCGGGGTGAACAGCCGTCCTTCGAGGCCTTCCAGGCCGAGCAGGGGCAGGAAGACGAGGATGATGAGCACGGTGGCGTAGAGGATGGAGTTGCGCACCTCGCTGGAGGCGGCGGCGATGACTTCCAGCCTGGGTTTGTCCGGGTTTTGGCGCAGGCGACGGAAGACGTTTTCGACATCGACGATGGCGTCGTCCACGACCATGCCGATGGCGACGGCGAGACCGCCGAGGGTCATGGAATTGACGCTGACCCCGAAGGCCTTGAAGGTCAGGATCGTCACCGCAAAGGACAGCGGCAGGGCCATGAGCGTGATCGCCGTGGTGCGCAAGCTGAACAGGAACAGGAAGAGGATGATGGTCACCATGATGGCGCCATCGCGAATGGCCTCCCTGAGGTTGCCGATGGCATGCTCAATGAAGTCGCCCTGGCGGAACAGGATCTCGACCGTGACGCCTTCCGGCAGGGTTGGGCGAAACTCCTCCAGCGCGGTCTCGATCTGTTCGGTGAGTTGGAGCGTGTCGAAGCCCGGGGCCTTGTCGATGCTGAGGATGACGCCCATCGTGCCGTTGACGCTGGCGTCGCCGCGCATCGTCTGCACGGCGTGACGCACCTCCGCCACGTCGCCGATCAGCACCGGGCGACTGCCCACGGTCTTGATGACCGTTCGGGCCAGGTCGTCGAGGTTCGTGGTCATGCCGAGGTTGCGCACCATGATCTCCTGTGGTCCGGCCTGCAGGTAACCGCTGGTGGCGTTGCCGGCCGCGCGGCTGACCGCTTCCTCCAGCTCCGCCAGGCGCAGGCCAAAGGCGGCCAGGCGGTAGGGATCGGGCTGCACTTGGATCTGCTTGACCCCACCGCCGATGGTGAGCACTTCGGCGATGCCGTTGAGGCTCTGCAACCGCCGGCGCAGGGTCCAGTCGGCCAGCGTGCGCAGCTCCATGGGCGACAGGTAGCCGGCCTCGTCCGGCTTTTTCTCGCAGCGCAGTCCCACGAGCAAAATCTCGCCCATCAACGACGACACCGGCGTCAGGCCGGGCCTGGCATTCGCCGGCAGGGTGGTGAGCACGCCCTGCAGGCGCTCCTGCACGAGTTGGCGGGCACGGTAGATGTCGGTACCCCAGCCGAACTCGGCAAAGACCAGCGACAGACCGACATCCGAACTCGAGCGCAGGCGATCGAGCCCGCCGACGCCCTGCACGGCTGCTTCCAGCCTCTGGGTGACCAGGGTTTCCACCTCCTCCGGGGCGAGACCCGGGGCCTCGGTGAGGATCGTCACCGTCGGCTTGGTCATGTCGGGCAGGACCTCGACCGGCAGTTCGGTGAGGCTTTGATAACCGAACAGCAGCGTCACCAGTGCCAGCAGGAGAATCAGCGGCCGGTGCTGCAGGGAGAAGCGGATGAGGGCGTTCAGCATGGCGTCGCCTCCCGGCGTTTGGCGGCGGTGACGAGCAGGAGCAGCAGCAACAGCCCACTGGTGCCGGCGAAGAAGGTGGTCATGGCGTTCCAGTGCCCCTCCTCGTCGTGGTCATGGCCGTGTTCGCCGTGGACGGCCGCCAGTTGTTCCTTCGTCATCTCGGTGCCGTCCTCGTTGTGCGGATGACCGTGCGCGGCGTCCATCGCCTCCTTGAGGCTGACACTGCCCTTGCCGGCAAAGGCAAGCGCGTAAGCGCCACGGGTGACGACTTCATCGCCCGGCAGCAGGCCGCTGACGACCTCGACAAAGCGGTCGTTCTGCGCGCCGAGCTGCACCGGCGCTTTGACGAAGGCGTTTTTCAAATCGTAGTCCTTCACATAGACAAAGCGCTGGGCGGGATCGCCCTGCACGGCGCTGCGCTGGATCGACAGCACGTCGTCGCGCTGGCTGACGACGATGCTGAACTCCGCCTTCATGCCGGGGCGCAGGCGGTGCTCCGGATTGGCGACATGGAAGGCGGCCGCCAGCGTGCCGGCCGTGGCATCCGCCTCGATGGCGAGGTGGGCGAGCCTGGCTTCAAAGACCTGGTCGGGCAGGGCCTGCAGGCGGATGTGGGCGATGAGGCCGGGCTTGAGCTGTGCGGCCAGATGCTGGGGCACGCTGGCCACGGCTTCCACCGTGTCGAGATCGACGATTTCCATCAGTTCATCCTCGGGCGAAACCGGTTGGCCGGGCGCGAGGTTGACCTTGGAGATGAAGCCGGCGATCGGCGCTTCCAGCTTCACCACGGGCGGAGGATCGCCGGGCTGGCGACTTTCGATCCAGGCGACCTCGTCGCCTTCCTCGACCTGTTGGTGTGGCAGGGCCAGCACCGAAAAGGCGCGGCCGGGGATGCGACTGCTGACCACGGCGCGTTTGCCGGGCAGCACTTCGATGGCGCCGAGTGCGAAGACGGTTTCTTCGAAGGAGGTTTCCTCGGCTTCGGCGAATTCGAGGTTGAGATGGGCGACCGAAACCTCGTCGAGGATGAGGTCGGGCGCGGCTTGCAGGGACGGCGCCAGCAGGCAGAGGGCGATGAGCCAGCGCGCGATCCGAAGGGCAGGGAAGCAAGGGGGACGTTTCATGGCTGGAGGGTGCCGGTGGCGGCTTCGTAGCGGATGCGGGCGAGGTGGAAGTCGCGCACGGCATCGAGGGCGGCGGCTTCGAGTTGCAGGCGTTGGTCGCGGGCGCGTAGCACGGCGAGCAGGTCGGCCTGGCCGGCCTCGTAGGCCTGTTCGAGTTGCTTCGTCTGTTCGAGGACGAGCGGCAGCAGTTGGTCGCGCGTCTCGCGGACCAGCTCCGCCTGCGCCTGCATCTCGCGGCGGGCGGTGTCGGCCTCGCCGGCGATCTGCCGGCCCAGGGCTTCGGTTTCCAGGCGGGCGCGTTCGGCCGTGGCGGCCTTCTCGGCGATCTCACCCTGGTTGCGGTTCCAGAAGGGCAGGGGCAGGGAGATGCGGAAGCCAATGAAACCCGTGCTCTGGCCGCCGGAACCCCGTGCCCACTGCTGTTCGGGGCCGCCGACGATGCCGGCGCTGACGTCCTGCAGGCGACGCGCCTTGGCGAGTTCAACCGCGGTCTGTGCGGCCTCTGTCTGGGTTTGTGCGAGTCGGTAATCGGCGCGCTGCTGCCAGGGAGCGGTGCCGGGAAGGACCGGTGAGGGCAGTTCGCCGTTGAGTTGCAGAGGTGCGTCGGGCTCAAGGCCGAGTCTGGGTTTCAACTGACCGAGCAGGCTCGCCCGCTGGCCGTCGAGCTTGCGGCGTTCCAGGCGCAGGCGCTGGGCGTCGAGCTTGGCCTGGGCGGCATCAAGCGGCGAGAACTCGCCCTTCTCGGCGCGTTCGCGGGTGAAGTCGGCGAGTTTGCCGGCCAGCTCTTCCTGGTCTTGCCGCAGGCGTTGCTGCTGATCAAGCGCCAGCAGTTCGACGGCGAGCGCCCGGGCCTCGGCGATGAGGCGTCGCTCCACCTCGCGCACCTCGAGTTCGGCGGCGGCGACGCCTTGGGCGGTGAGCCGTTTCTCCAGGCTCAGGCGTCGGGTCAGCGGGAAGGCCTGTTCGAAGGAGAACTCGCCGGTGACCGGACTCAGCCGGCTTTCCGAGCGCCAGTCAAAGCCGAGGGTGGGGTTGCTGAGTCGGCCGGCGCCGAGTTGACGTCCCTGCGCCTCCGCCACGGCGAGTCGGGCGGCCTGCAGGGCGGGGTGATGGTCGCGCACGCGCGGCGCGATGTCGGCGAGCGACAGCGACACCGCCTGGGCGGAGCCGGCGAGGAGAAAGAGAAGGGAAAGCGATTTCATGAGCGGTGGCGGGTGAGAGAACCGGGCACGGAGTGACCGTGCCGGGAGAGGGCAAAGCAGGAGGCACAGCCGGGAAACCCTCCGTCGTGGAAGGGCGGGCTGTGCAGGTTCTCAAACGCGCAGGACGATGCGGTGCGCCAGGACGGCGGGCCAGCTTCGACTTCGCGGTGGCGCGTTGGCCTGGGCCGGCGGTCGGCCGGGCGGCGTGCTCTTGACGCTCACCGCAGTGCCCAGCCAGGCGGGCAGCACAGCGACCCAATCGAGCGCGGGCGGGGCAATCGAGGCACTGCTGCTGGCCGCTTGGGCGAGCAGGCTTTCAATGACGGGTTCGTGCTCGTGGGTGTCCGTGTCGTGATCGTGCGGATGCTCCTCGCCGTGGTGATCCCCGGCCTGGTGACAGGGATCCTCGTGCTCATGGCAGGCCGCCGAATGCGGGCCGTGGCAGTGGTCCATGCCGGTGAGCTGGGCGATGCCACCGCAATCGCAGAGGTAACCGCGCGGCAGCCCAAACAACTGGGCCGCGGCCAGCGTCAGCAGGACGCAGGCGGTCAGTGGGTGGCGGGAACGCGTCACAACGCTCAACCTCTGATGCGGTTGCTTGTCTGTCAACCGGAACCGGTCGGTCCTCAGGGCTGCTTGGCCTTGGCGTCAGCTGCCGGTGGGGTGACCGTCGGAGCCGGTGTTGCCGCTGCAGGCGTGCTGGCAGCAGCCTCGGGGGCGAAGCAGTAGATGACGCCGTCGTCGGCGCCGAAAATGACACGTTCGCCGGCCACGGCGGGCGAAGTCTTCACCGCGGCACCGATTTCATACTGCCAGAGTTCCTTGCCGTCCTGCGGCGCGAGCGCATAGACATAACCGTCGTCGCTGCCGAAGATGACCGACTTGCCGGCACAGACCACCGCGCTGCTGTCGACCCGGCCGCGGCAGCGGTACTCCCAGAGCCGGGTGCCGGTGACGCGGTCGATGGCGTGGAAGCGGCGGTCACGCCCGCCGACGAAGACCGACTTTTCCCAAATGGCCGGCGCGGCGTAGAACTCAAACTCGCGTTCGCCGTATTCCCAGACCTTCATGCCGTCGTTGAGGCTGTAGGCGCCGACCCGGTTGCCGTAGTGCGAGACATAAACGACGCCGTCGGCGATGGCGACGTTGTTACCGATGTAGGCACCGACGTCGATCTGGCGCTTTTCCACGCCGGTGGCGACGTCGTGCACGTGCAGCACGCTGTCGCAGCCGCCGAAGACGACGACCCCGTCGCCGGTGGCGGCGCCGCCGTTGATGTAGTAGCCGGTCTCTGCCGCCCACTCCTTCTTGCCGGTTTTGGCGTCGAGGTTGTAGACGCTGTAGTCGTAGCTGCCGATGAGGATTTTCGCTTCACCACTCTGCGGATGGATCCAGGTGTTCGCCGCGGCATGGATCTCGGCCTGGGTCTCGAACTTCCAGACTTCCTTGCCGGTGTCGGCCTGCCAGGCATAGACAAAACCGTCCTGGCAGCCGGCCACGACCAGCTCGCCGGCAAACGACGCGGCGCCGTCGAAGGCCCCCTGGCCCTCGGCTTCCCAGAGCTTGGCACCGGTCGCCAGATCCAAGCAGTAGAACTTGCCCTCCTTGCAGCCGGCATAGACCTTGCCGGCGCGCACGACGGCGCTGGCCACCAGCATCTCCCCACGCGCCTTTTCCACCGGCACGGCTCGGAACTGCCAGACCGGCTTCATGGGAAAGCGCAGCTCCACGGGCGACAGGCCGCGCATGGCTTCATCGCCGCGCGCGTGAATCCAGTCGCCCGCCGGTTCGGCGGCGGGAGCGAGGGTGGCAAGGCAGAGCAGCGGCAGGAGGCGAGAGAGCAGCATGGCGGGAAGGTACGTTGGCGGAGGACAGGATGATGCAGGTTCGGAGATCTGCCAAGTGCCGCCGACAGGCCTGCGTGAAGCGGCGTCGGTGCGGCGTACCCTTGTGCCATGAAACTGCTGCTCTGTCTCCTGCTCGCTATTCCCTGTGTTCGTCTGGCGGCCGCGCCACTGAAGGCCGGCTTTGCCGAGCGCGACATCACGCCCGGCATCGGCATGGAACAACCGGGCGGCTACGGCAAGGCCTACCACCGCAGCTTTCACGACGCCTGCAAGGTGCGCGTGGCCGTGTTCGACGATGGCAGTCGCCGTGTCGCGCTGGTCGGTCTCGACACCCTGGTCGTGCCGCGCTCGGTCGTGCTCGAGGCCCGCGCCCGCATTGAGAAGGAGCTGAAGCTGCCCGGCGACGCCGTGCTCATCGGCGCCTCGCACTCGCATTCCTCGGGTCCGGTCGGCATGGTGCTGCCGGGCGAGTTCGATGCGGCCTCCGACCTGGTGAAGCGACTCGCCTACGAGGAGTCGTCCTGCGCCGATGCCGGCTTCCTGCTGCGCGTGACCCATGAGATCGTCGAAGGTGTGCGCGCCGCGCTCGCCGGTGCGGTGCCGGCGCAGATCGGTTACGGCTTCGGCCACGAGGACAAGGTCGCCTTCAACCGTCGCCTGCGCATGAAGAACGGCCAGAGCTGGAGCCATCCGGGCCAGGGCAATCCCGACATGCTCGAGTACGCCGGCCCCATCGATCCGCAGGTCGGCGTCGTCGGTGTCTGGGATCTGCAGGGCAATCTTCTTGGCACGGTCGTCAATTATGCCTGCCATGCCACCACCAACCCTGGCGGTATTTCGGCGAACTGGATCTACTACCTCGAACGCACGATCCAGGGGGCGCTCGACACCCGCGCGCCGGTGGTTTTCCTGCAGGGCGCCTGCGGCGATGTGACCCAGGTCGACAATCTCAGCGCGCACCGCCGTCCCGGTGGCGTGGAATGGGCGCGTCTGGTCGGCGGCCGGGTTGGGGCCGAGGCGGTGAAGGTGCTGCTGTCGATGCCGCGCGCCACGGAAGCCCAGCTCGACACCCGCCTGAAGGTGCTGTCGATCCCGCGCCGCAAGCCGGCGCCAGCGCGCGTGCAGCGCAGCCTGGAGATCATTCAGGCCGGCCGACCCCAGGGCGACACGACCGACTACCTCTTCGCCAAGGAAATCCTCATGCTCGATCACCTCTGCCAGGTGTCGCCCCAGGTCGACTGCGAGGTTCAGGTGGTCCAGGTCGGTCCGGCCGCCTTTGTGACCAATCCGGCCGAGTACTTTGTCCAGTTCGGTCTCGATATCAAAAAGGGCAGCCCCTTCGCCTTCACCTTTCCGGTCGAACTGGCCAATGGCAGCGTCGGCTACGTGCCGACCGAGGAGGCCTTCGGCCCGAACGGCGGCGGTTACGAAACCCGCCTGACCGCCTACAGCAACCTCGTCATCACCGCCGGTCGCCAGATGGCCGAGACCGGCATCGCCCTGACGAAGGAGCTGCAGCCCGGCCCCGTGCCGGAGCACCCCAAGGCCCCGGCCTTCGCCCGCCCCTGGACCTACGGCAACGTCGCGCCGGAGCTGGAGTGAGAGGAATGCGGAATGTGAACCTCGAACCGAGAACCGCCCCACCATTTCCCGAAATCTCGCGTTCGGGCAGGCGTTAGCATGGGCTGTCATGCTCACTCGTCTTCTTCCTTTCTTGGCCACGGCCGTGCTGGCTGCGGCGGCGCCGCCGAACGTCGTGGTGTTTCTGGTCGATGATCTCGGCCAGCGCGATCTCGGCTGTTACGGCAGCAGCTTTTATGAAACGCCGAACATCGACCGGCTCGCCCGTGAGGGCGCGCGGTTCACCGACGGTTATGCAGCCTGTCCGGTGTGTTCGCCGACCCGCGCCAGCCTCATCACCGGCCAGTGGCCGCAGCGCAGCGGGGTGACCGATTACATCGGCGCGCCTTTGACACCCGAGCAGTGGAAGCGCAACACGAAGTTGCTGCCGGCTCCCTACAGCGACCGGCTTGTCCTCGACGCGCCGACCGTGGCCAAGGCGATGAAGCAGGCGGGTTATGCCACCTTCTTTGCCGGCAAGTGGCACCTTGGGCCTGAGGGCTGGTGGCCGGAGAATCAGGGGTTCGATGTCAACAAGGCGGGAGTCGACCGCGGCGGTCCCTATGGCGGCGGCAAGTACTTCTCGCCCTATGGCAATCCGCGTCTCGACGACGGGCCGGCGGGCGAGCATCTGCCGGATCGATTGGCGCGTGAGACCGCGGGTTTCATCGAGCAGCACAAGGACCAACCGTTCTTTGCCTACTTCTCCTTTTATTCCGTGCACACGCCGCTGATGGCGCGCGAGGATCTGCGTCTGAAGTACGAGGCCAAGCGCCAGCGGCTCGGTTTGCAGGAGAAGTGGGGGCGCGAGCATGAGCGCGATGTCCGCCTGGTTCAGGAGCACGCGGTTTATGCCGCCATGGTCGAGGCCATGGATCAGGCGGTTGGCACCGTGCTGGCCAAGCTCGACGCACTTGGTCTGGCCGAGAATACGCTGGTTGTTTTCACCAGCGACAACGGCGGGCTTTCCACGAGTGAGGGTTGGCCGACCTCGAACCTGCCGCTGCGCGGGGGCAAGGGCTGGATGTATGAGGGCGGCATCCGCGAACCGTGGATCGTGCGCTGGCCGGCGGTGGTCCAGTCCGGCCGGGTCGTGGGCACGCCGGTGAGCAGTCCGGATCTCTTCGCCACCCTGCTCGACGTCAGTGGCGGCAAGCCGACTTCGGGCCAGGTGCTCGACGGTGCCAGCCTGCTGCCCGTGCTGCGCGGCGGCGACCTGCCGGAGCGGGCGCTGTTCTGGCATTACCCGCACTACGGCAACCAGGGCGGGGCACCGGCGGCGGCGATTCGCCGGGGTGACTGGAAACTCATCGAGTGGTTCGAGGACAACCGGGTCGAGCTGTTCAACCTGGCGAAGGACATCGGCGAGCAGAACGATCTTGCCTCGGCCGAGCCGGAGCGGGTCGCCCGTCTGCGCGCCGAACTGCAGGCCTGGCAAAAGCAGGTCGGTGCCAAGTTCCCCATCGCCAACCCCGCCTACGATCCCGCCAAGCCCAGTGGCCGCGCTGCCAACCGTCTCGCGGCTGCCGGCAAAAAGAAAAAGCAGGGCTGAGCCCTTCGCCCACGGATTGTCCGGTTTGCCGCACTCCCGCGGGTCTTGTCTGCATCCCTCCCTTTTCGCCATGCGCTCCCTGATCCTTTTCCTCGTCGCTCTGACCGGTCTCGCTTCCGCGGCTGATCGCCCGAACTTCCTGTTCATCCTGGTCGATGACCAGTCGCCCTTCGACCTGAAGGTCTATGATCCGAAGTCGCCCCTGAACACGCCCAACCTCGACCGCCTCGCTGCCGAGGGCATGGTCTTCGACGGCGCCTATCACATGGGGGCCTCGCTCGGTGCGGTGTGTACGCCTTCGCGTCACATGATCATGAGCGGGCGCACGGTCTGGCGTTTGCCGGTGTCGCCCTGGGGTTCCAAAACCTCGCCGCCCCAGCTCGAGCAGAACACGATCCCCGCGGTCTTCAATCGCGCCGGTTATGCGACGATGCGCACCTGCAAGCAGGGCAACAGCTATGAGGCCGCCAACCGTTTGTTCACCGTGCGTCACGATGCCAGCAAGCGCGGTGGCGATGCCGAATCCGGCAGCGCCTGGCATGGCGACCGCGTCATGGACTACCTCGGCGCGCGCGCGACCGCGACGGAGAAAAAACCCTTCTTCATTCAGTTCGGTTTTTCCCACCCGCACGACACCCGCGACGGCCGGCCGGAGCTGCTGGCCAAGTATGGCGCGGTGAATCACGCCGATCCCGCGACGCCGCCCTCGCTGCATTCCCTGCAGCCGCGGCTGCCGGGCAACTACCTGCTGAAGCATCCCTTTGACATGACCCACGCCGATGTGCGCGACGAGGTGGCGGTCAGCGGCGTCTGGCAGCGGCGCGACGAGGCCAGCATCCGCAACGAGATTGGCCGCGAGTATGCCTGCGTGGAAAACATCGACCAGCAGATCGGTCGCGTGCTGGAGCAGTTGCGGGCGATGGGCGAACTCGACAACACCTACATCATCTACACCGCCGACCACGGCATCTCGATCGGTCGCCACGGCCTGATGGGCAAGCAGAACCTCTATCAGCACACCTGGCGCGTGCCCTTCATCGTCAAGGGGCCCGGCATCCGGCCCGGCAGCCGGGTCGAGGGCAACGTCTACCTGCTCGATCTGCTGGCCAGCTTCTGCGACCTGGCCGGCATCCCAGCCCCGGAAACGAACGAGGGTCTCAGCTTCCGGCCGGTGCTGGAGGGTCGGGCCGAGCGCATGCGCGAGGTGCTGTATGGCGCTTATTCGGGCGGCAGCAAACCCGGCATGCGCTGCGTCAAACAGGGCGACTGGAAGCTCATCCGCTATGAGGCGCCCGACCGCGGCGTCAATGAGGTGCAGTTGTTCAACCTCGCCGAGAACCCCGAGGAATGGCTGCCGGAACACCACAATCCGGCGCTCGCCGAGTTGGCCGGCATCCAGCCGTCGCCAGCACAGACCAACCTCGCCAAGGATCCGGCCCATGCCGGCAAGCTGGCCGAGATGCAGGCCCTGCTGCTCGCCGAGATGCGCCGGCTCGACGATCCCTGGCGGTTCAGCGACCAGCCTTCGGACAACCTGCCCGAGCCGCCGGCACCGAAGCCGCGCAAGGCCGGCAAGAAAAAGCCGTGAGGTGCACGAAAATTTGTCCGGTCGCTCCCGCTGACGTGGGGTAGTGTGACCACGGATGAACCTGCACGAAACCCAGGCCGCCCAAGCTTTCCTGGCCCACCACGACTTTGTTCGTGCCGTGGCGCTCAAGTACGCGCCCTGGCCGGGCCTGGTTGAGGACATCAGCCAGCAGGTCTTTCTTGAATACCTTGCCAAGGAGTCGCGCTGGGATCTGTCGCAGGATCTGCGGCCGCTGCTGGCGACCATGACCCGCCATGTCGCCCTGCGACTCTGGCGCGAGCGCACGCGCCAGCAGCCGGAGGTCGTGCAGAAGCTCGCCGAGCACATTCGCCAGCTCGCCGAGGAGCGCGACGCCCCGCCGCGCTGGCAGGAGGAGGTGAGCGCTCTGCGCGGCTGCCTGGCCAAGCTGCCGGAAAAGAGCCGCGAGCTGATCGAACTGCACTACTACCGCGAGATCCGCACGCCGGAGATTGCCGAGCAGGTGAGCATGACGGCCGGCACGGTCTGCCGGGCGCTGTCGCGCGTGCGCGAAAAACTGCGCGACTGCATCCGCCGCGCCCTTGAGGGGGAAGGAGGGGTTCATGCCGGCATCTGACGAACTCATTCAGCGTTACCTGGAGGGCGGGCTCGACGAGGCCGGCGCGCGGCAGTTGCATGAGCGACTGCAAGCTGAGCCCGGTTTGGCCGACCAGTTGTTTCTGCAGCTGGAGATGGACGCCCTGCTGCGGGCGAGTGCGCCGCCGGCTTATGTGGCACCCGCCGCGCCGCGCCGTCGCTATGGCTTTCGCGCCCTGGTTACGGCCGCCGCCCTGGCGGCCTGTGTTGCCCTCGCCGGGGCCTGGCTCATCGAGCAGCTCGATGCGGCTGCCGAGGTTTGGGTGGAACCGACCACGGCTGCGGTGGCCGTGCTCACTCATGGCGTGCAGATGGACTGGGACCGGCCGGGCATCGAGGCGGGCGCACCGCTGGCGCCGGGGCCGCTGAAACTGCGCTCGGGCATTGCCCAGATCGAATTCTTCACCGGCGCCCGCATCCGCATTGAAGGGCCGGCCGAGATCGAGCTGATTTCCTCCAGCGAAGCCGC
This sequence comes from Verrucomicrobiota bacterium, assembly GCA_023428335.1. Lineage (GTDB taxonomy): Bacteria > Verrucomicrobiota > Verrucomicrobiia > Verrucomicrobiales > Verrucomicrobiaceae > Prosthecobacter. The sequence goes on from JAEYYS010000314.1 coordinate 14,238, forward strand.
CTTCCGGCGCGGCAAGCTGAGTGCCGAGGTGCCGCCGCAGGCCGTCGGTTTCACCATCCGCACGCCGCAGGGCGAGGTGGTCGATCTCGGTACCGAGTTCGCCCTGCAGGTCGATGGGGCTTCCTCGGAGGTGCATGTCTTCAAGGGCGAGGTCGAGGTGCATCCGCAGGCTGCGCAGATGCGGTCGCTCAAGGAGGGGCAGGCGGTCGCCTTCGGGGCGCGCACCGGGGAGCGGGTTGCCAATCCCGCGGATTTCGCCGCGCTCGGCGAGCTGGATGCGCGCAATGCCGATTCCCAGCGCTCCGAATTCGCCCGCTGGCGCGAACGCGGTGAGACGCTCAACAGGGATGCGGGCCTGCTCGCTCGCTTTGACTTCCAGGATGTCTTCGGCAGCCGTCGCCTGCGCAACGCGGTGGCAGGTTCCGAGGTGGCCGATGGCAGCATCGTCGGTGCCACCTGGACCCAGGGCCGCTGGCCGGGCAAGCAGGCCCTCGAGTTCCGCAATGTCAGCGATCGCGTCCGTCTGGCCGTTCCGGGTGAGGTGAACGCGCTGACGCTGTCGGCCTGGGTGCGCGTGCACGGCCTCGACCGCGCCTTCAACTCGCTGTTCATGTCGGAGAGCTGGGGCGACCGCCGGGTGCACTGGCAGATCACCCGCGAGGGCTGTGTTCGTCTCGGGGTGGCGGGTCAGCCGGCCGAGCGTCACGTCGATTACGACACGCCGGTGCTGTTTGGGCCTGAGCGCTTCGGTCGCTGGACCCATCTGGCCGTGGTCTTCGATCCGGACGCCCGTGAGGTGCGTCACTACGCCGACGGCGAGTTGCTGGTGCGGCTGCCCATGGGCGATGCCTCGCCGCTGCGATTGGGCATTGCCGAACTCGGCAACTGGAACGACCAGCGCCGGCAGGGCGGGGTGGCCATCCGCCATTTGAGCGGCGCCATGGATGAGTTCGCCCTTTGGCAGCGTCCGCTGGCGGCCGCCGAAATCCGCGCGCTGGCCCGCTGAGAACGACGGCGTGGATCGCTCGGGATGCGCCACAACGCTTGCATTCCGCGCCGATCTCCGCCTTCTTCGGCCTCCCATGAGTCTTTCTCCGCAACCTGTCGGCAACCACGTCTCCGTGTGGGGCGAGGGCCCCCTTTGGTATCAGGACCGTCTGCTCTACGTCGATATCGAGGCACACAAAATCCTCGCCTACCATCCCGCCACCGGCGCGGAACAGGTGTGGGATGTCGGCCAGCGCGTGGGCACGGTGGTGCCGCG
>JAEYYS010000333.1 GCA_023428335.1 Verrucomicrobiota bacterium
CCGCCCGTGCCGCGCCGGATGGCCGCCTAGGCGGGGTCAGTGACGACTCGGTCCGGCTTGAACCGCTGGAGCGACTGGCCCGCAGCGAGAACCTGCGCTTCGCGCGCCTGCACACGACCGACGATGCCGCACTCGCCGCCCTGCGCCGGCGTGCCGCCGAGGCCAGTGGCCGCGCCCAGCCGGATCTGGCCGCGCAGGTGGAGGTGCTGCTGCCGGAACCGGACCGCGAGCGGGTGATCGCCCTGGCGCGGCGCCTGCATGCCTTGGCCGAGGTCGAGTACGCGGAATTGGAGTCGCTCGACGCCCCACCGCCACCACCCGCGGTGGATATCGCCCCAACGACGCCCCTGCATGAGTCGCTGCAAACCTACCGCGCCGCGGCCTCGGGCGTCGATGTCGAGCATGTCTGGGCGCGCTACGGCATCCGTGGGGACGCGACCCTGCGCGTGACGGACTGCGAGTACCAATACAATCCGGCTCACGAGGACCTCGCCGGCCTGCTGCAACTGCAGCCGAACGTGGTGTCGATGTACACGGCGTTTGGCGATGATCACGGCACGGCGGTGCTCGGTGTGCTGGCCTCGGGCCGCAATGCCTACGGCACCACCGGCAGCGTGCCGGACTGTTCGGTCTGGTTTTATCCGGAGTTCTCTGAACTGACGACCGGTTCGCAGAGTCGCGCGGCTTGCGTCACCGCCGCCATCGCCGACTCCTCGGCCGGCGACATCGTCATGCTGGAGATGCAGGCCGACGGACCGGCGTCGGGATCGAGCGATTATGTGCCGGCCGAGTTCAACCTCAGTGTCTGGAACGCGGTGAAGACCGGCAGCGACGCCGGCGTGATCACGGTCGCCGCTGCCGGCAACGGCAATCAAAACCTCAACGACACGGCACTTTTTGCCGGCTACCAGGGGCGCGGCGACAGTGGCGCGATCATCGTCGGGGCCGGTAGCACGGAGCGGGCGAAGCTCAGCTTCAGCACCCACGGTGCGCGCGTCAATCTGCAGGGCTGGGGCAACAGTGTCTTCACCACCGGCTACGGCGGCTACGCGACGTACGGCGGCGATGCCAACCAGCGCTACACCTCCAGTTTCAGCGGCACCAGTTCGGCGACCCCCGTCGTGACTTCCGCCGTCGCCCTGCTGCAGTCGGTGGCGATTCGCCTGCTGGAACGACGCCTGAGCCCCGCTGAAATGCGCCAACTGTTGGTCGACACCGGCCGCGCGCAGACCGGCGCCAACGCCACCACCGCGCCGATCGGGCCGCTGCCGAATCTGGCGGCGGCCTGCGAAGCACTGTTGCAGCTGGAGCCGCCGATTCTGGCAACGTGGTCAAGCTGGGGGCATTACCACCTGGGCAGCGGAGAGCCCGATCCCGAGGGTGATCCCGACGGTGATGGTTTGGGCAACCTGCTCGAGTTTCTGCTTGGCACGCATCCGCTCGGCGTGGCCGTCGGGGATGCCGGCCGCTTGCCGCAGTTGCGGGTAGAAGCCGCGCAGGGTGGCGGACGTCAGGCCGTGTTCGAATTTGAACAGCCTGCCGCACGCACGGGCGTGCCCTGGACCGTGCAGGCCTCGGTCACGCTGGCGGCGGACGACTGGCAGGACCTTGTGCACGGCGTCGACGGCGTCGTCATCGCTCGCGAGGGCGAACGCATCCGTGTCAGCCTGCCGCTGACGGAGGATGAAGATCGCCGATACCTGCGACTGCGCGCGGTGCCGGCCTCCTGAGGGTGCCGGTGAGGGCGACACGCAGAGCAAGCTTGTCAAAGCTCGGCATCCCGAGTGCAATGCCGGCATGAAAGAGGTCGATCCCATCGAGATCTTGGAGAAGTCGCGTCGTCGGCGCCAGCGCCGGCAGGAAGAGCAGCGGTGGCTGGAGGCGCTGCGCAAACGCGCCACGCCACAGCGGTTGGCGGGGTGGTGCAGCCTTGTCTGCGGGTTCGCGGTGGGAATCAGCGGTCTGGTGCTTTCGGCAGCTGTGACAGCTCGGGCATTTGACTGGGGCTGGTGGCTGCCCCAGTTGCTGCTGGCGTTTTACCTCGTCTGGCAGGGCTGGCGCCAGCTCGATCCGGATCCGCGCGACTGCCTGCTGCTGCGCCTGGCGGAGAAGGTGCTCGGTGAGGAGGAAGCCACTTCTACTTCCAGCCCATGCAGCGGAACGGATGATCGTCGATCAGGTTCGGACGGACACCGGTGAGGCGGTTGGCATGGTAAAACTGCACGCCGACGTAGGTGTACACCGGGATGACGGCGGCCTGATCGCGGATGAGCCGGCTCTCGGCCTGTTGCAGCAGGTGGTTGCGTGGGGCAGGCTCAGCTTCCGCCGCCGCCGCCCGAATCAGGCGGTCGTACCCGGGGTCGGCATAGCCGGTGCGGTTCTGACCATTGTCGCTCTGGAACAGGTCAAGGAAGGTGCTCGGGTCGTTGTAATCGCCGACCCAGCTGCTGCGGCAGAGGTCGTAGTCGAGTTCGCGCATCGACTTCAACCAGACCTTCTGCTCCTGCTTGGTGAGGTTGACGGTGATGCCGAGGTGTTTCTGCCACATGGCCTGGAGTTCGACGGCGATGTTGCGTTCAACGGCGAGTGGCAGGTAGAGGTACTCAACCCGCGGAAAGCCTTTGCCGTCGGGGAAACCGGCCTCGGCGAGCAGGCGGCGGGCGGCGGCGGGATCAAAATCGAGGCCGGGCGGCGGCTGGTAATCGGCCCCGGTGCCGGGTGGCACGACACCGGCGGCGGGATTCTCGCCGAGCTGGGTGATGTTGTCGACGATGCGGCGCTTGTCGACCGCCAGGGCGAAGGCCCGGCGCACGCGCGGGTCGGTGAAGGGCGGACGCTGGGTGTTGATGCGGATGAACCAGGTGCCGAGGAAGGGACCGGTGTGAAACCAGGGTTGCTCACGCAGCTTGCGGGTCAGCGTGGGCGGCACCATGCCCTTGTCCATGAGCAGGTCGCACTGGCCGGTGTGGAAGGCGGCGAGGGCGCTGCCGGCGTCCTGAACCGGCCGGATTTCCACGGTGGCCAGGCGGACGTTGGCGGCATCCCAGTAGGCCGGGTTCCTGCGCAGGCGGATGCGGTCGTCGAGCCGCCAGTCCTCAAGCAGGTAGGCGCCGTTGCCAACGAGGCGACCGGGCTTGATCCAGGCGCCGCCGTGCTGCTCGATCGTGCGCAGCGGCACGGGCGCGAGGGTGAGGAAGGCGCAGAGATCGATGAAGTAGGGCACCGGGTTGTCGAGTTCGACGACGAGGGTGCGCGGGTCCGGCGTGCGCAGGCCGACCTGGTCAAAGCCGGCGCTGCCCTCGGTGAAGGCGCGCGCGCCGCGGATGACGTGCAGCAGGCTGGCGTAGTCGGCGCCGGTCTCGGGTGTCAGCACGCGTCGCCAAGCGGCGATGAAATCCCCGGCAACCACTGGCGCGCCGTCGCTCCAGGTCGTGCCGGCGCGCAGGTGAAAGGTGTAGGTCCGGCGATCCTCCGAGATGTCCCAGCGCTCGGCCATGCCCGGCTCGGGACGGCCGTGTTCATTGACGCGGCAGAGGCCCTCGAAAAGCGACGATGAGACGCGCATCGACACCTGATCGGTGGCAAGGGCGGGATCGAGGGTTTCCGGTTCGGCGCTCTGCAAAAACACCAGATCCGCGCGCGGCCGCCTTTCCCCGCAGGCGACCAGCAGCAGGGATAGGAGGAGGGCGGCGAGGCGGGGCATGGGGGGTAGGTGTTTGGTGTTTGGTGTTTGGTGTTTGGTGTTTGGTGTTTG
>JAEYYS010000339.1 GCA_023428335.1 Verrucomicrobiota bacterium
CGCCATGGCGAGCGGCACTTCCTGAGCGGTCAGCCATTCGGCATGGCGTTCCAAAAAGGCCGGCCAGAGCAGGAAGTCCCCCGCCGGCTTGGCCGCCACACGCCCGCGCAGAGCGGCCGGCAGATGCAGGATCGATCCGTGAGGCAGAAGGGTAAAGGTCTGTCCATCGCTGAGGATGATGGAGCGATCCTGCAGGCGCGTGGAGGCTTGGGGGCGACGCTGCGGATCAACCGGTGCCAGCTTGCGTTCCTGGAGCAGTTCGCCCAGTTTGCGGGCACCCGCCATTTGCTGGCGCAGCGCCTGCTCGTTGACGACTTCACGCGGCACTGGCCGGCGCATGACGGGGGTTGCGCTGGTCTGTGCCGACAAGCCGGCAGTGCCGGCAAGGAGGACGAGAAGCACCAAGGCACGCATGACGGTCACTCCCGGGTGATGGTCGCCGTTCCCTCCGGCTGCTGGCCGGCGCTGACCAGCAGATAGTCGCCGACATCAAAGTGCAGGCTGCCCACCGGCACGGGCGGATTCTTCTGGTATTCGCCCAAGATGTTGAACCAGCCGTTCGGCTTGTGGGCGTTGCCGTTGCCCTGCCACTGCACCGTGACGGTGATTGGATGGCTGTCCGCCTTGAACACCGCTGCCGGCGTGCTCAGCAGGGTCTGCAGGGGGGCGGTGTTGAACTCCTGGACGTCGCGGAAGTACAGGTTGCCCTCACGCACTTTCGGGCTGCCGTTGTTGTCCCAGACCATGGCCTTGAGACTGAACTGGCCGCCGTTGCCCTTGGTGCCCGACGAACCCGGCGCGCCGAGGGTGTCGCCCTTGGCCTCAATACCGGTGAAGACAAACTTGTACGAATCGACAAGGGGGTATTCCATGACGAAGGGCACAAGGGGGGCGATGCGGGTGCCGACGGGCACGCCCGGGGCGCCGAGGATGATGTCAGCCTGGACACCACCGGCAGCGGCGGCGAGCAGGGCGAGAAGCAGTTTCGTTTTCATGACTTCTGGCGGTTGGGTGTTGCTGGCTTCCAGGGCATTATGGCCCGAGTCGCCTTTTCTACATAGAAGAAAAAAAACATCTCGGCAATGGTAATTATGATATTTTTGAAAACTCTCGATTGTGCTCGGTTGTGCCACTCTTGTTCCCTGCCCTGAAAGCCTGTGCCGCCGTCGCCGTAGTTTCTGCCCATGAAAGCTCTTTTTGCCGTCCTGCTGCTGCCTCTCGCCGCCCGTGCCGACACCCCGCCCGAGGGCTTCCGCGCCCTGTTCAACGGCCGCGACCTGAGCGGCTGGCACGGGCTCAATCCGCACAGCGTGGTGAAGCTCAAGGACGACAAAAAGCAGGCGGCCCTGCAAAAGCAACGCGAGGAGTTCGCCGCTCACTGGCGGATCGAAAACGGCGAGCTGGTCAACGATGGCACCGGTCCGTATGCGACCACCGACGAAGCCTTTGGCGACATCGAACTGCAGCTGGAGTACAAGACCGTGGCCAAGGCCGACAGCGGCATCTACCTGCGCGGCACCCCGCAGGTGCAGATCTGGGACAAAAACCAGGTCTTCGATCCGGCCAAACCCGACCGCAAACCGCACCTCGGCTCCGGCGGCCTGTTCAACAACACCCCGAACACTCCCGGCCGCGATCCGCTCGTGCTTGCCGACAAACCCTTTGGCGAGTGGAACCAGTTCCGCATCGTCCAGGCCGGTGCCCGAACCTGGGTCTGGCTGAACGGGCAGCTCGTCGTCGACGGCGCGGTCATGGAAAACTTCTGGGACCGCGCCCAGCCGCTGCCCGCGAAGGGGCCGATCATGCTGCAGACCCACGGCGGCGAGATCCGCTGGCGCAACCTCTGGGTGCGCGAACTCGGCGCGGAGGAAGTGGCCAAGCTCGCCGCCGGCGGTCGCCCCTGAACGCCGCGTTCACTCCCGAGTCTCCTGCTCCATGCGCTCGCTCAGCCACTGCTTGATCATGCTCTGGTAGTTCAGGTAGCGGCGGCGGGCAATGCGCTTGATGCGGCTGAGCATGCGCGGATCGAAGCGCAGGGTGATCGTCGTCGATTCACGCACGTCCGTGCGGTGGATCGACATCTGCATGAGGCGGGGATCGACCTGATGGCCGGCCCAGAACTTGCCCTCCTCATCTTCAGAATCGAAGGAGGGCACCTCGCTCCAGGTGCGCAGGTACGGCAGTTCGTCACCCGCTCGGGTGCTCTGGGTGGTGTCGCCGCGGCGCTTGGGTTCCATGGTGATTAAACGTCCTCGGCTTTCTTCCTCTCAAAAAAGTCCGCCTCGGTCGGCGTCATTTCACGGGCGTAAATGACCCGGTAGCGTTTGCCGTCGGTCCAGAACACGCTGAAAATGGCACGGCCACCGAGGGTCTTGCCCAGATTGTAATAGCGCGCGCCGGCACCCTCGGCGTTGTCGTCGGGCAACAGCTTGAGCGAGAATGGATCCTCGAACGACTCCTCAATGTCCTTGGGAGTCAGTTGCGTCAGATCAAAGGTCACGCCGAGCCAGTCGAAGTCCATGAGGGTCAGGGGAAGGAGCCGAGCCGGACGCGCTTATTTCCGGTATTCAATGAGTTCTACCTCGTAGCCCTCGGGGGCGTCAATGAAAGCGAACCGGCCGCTGGAACTTTCCGTGGGCCCGTCGGAGAGCGGATAGCCGCAGGCGGCGGCATGGCGGGCAAAGGCTTCAAGGTCCTCCACCTCAAAGGCGAGGTGGGTGAGGTCCGCACAGACGCTCACCGGGCCGCTGGCTGGAAAACTGCAGATCTCGATGAGCTCGTCGCTGTTGGGCGTGCGCAAAAACACCAGTTCGGAGCCGCGCGGCGACTTGTGGCGCTTGATTTCCTCGAGGCCAAGCACCTCGCGGTAGAAAGCGACGGTTTTCTCCAGATCGTTGACGCGGTAGCGGGTGTGCAGGAGCTTTTTGACCATGGCGGGAGCGGCGGTTACCTCAACTGTGCGGCAGGCTCGGCCTGCTGGCAACCCTGGAGATGCCCGGCCACGCGTGGCAAAATTGCCGCTTGGCAAAGCCGGTCTGGCGGGTACCGTTGTTGTCCAGAGCGGTGCCGCGGCCTCCGGAACTCTTTCTGGGCCGGGCCTGACAACCTCAGCCAAGGCGAATCATGAGCGACGTTCTGAACAAGACGACCGTTCTGGTGCTCAACCGGAACTGGCAGGCAGTCGGTGTCAAAACCCCGGCGGAAGCCTTCGGCATGATGGCTGCCGGCAACGCCACCGCCCTGGAGATTCGCGGTGATGACTTCATGTCGCCCGTGCGTTGGGAGGACTGGCTGCGCCTGCCGGTGCGTGAGGACGACAACTCGATCGGCACCGTCCATGGGCCGGTGCGCGTGCCCACCGTGCTCGTGCTCGCCCGCTTCGACAAGGTGCCCAAGCGCCGGCCGAAATTCTGCGCCAAGGCGATCTGGGAGCGCGACGGTGGCATCTGCCAGTACACCGGCCGCAAGCTCAAGCCGAGCGAAGGCAACATCGACCACGTCGTGCCGGTGTCGCGCGGCGGCAAGAGCACCTGGGACAACTGCGTGCTGGCCGACAAAAAGGTCAACAGCCGCAAGGGCAGCCGCCTGCCTGAGGAGGCGGGCCTGCAACTGCTGCGCCGGCCCTTTGTGCCGCGCGAGGTTCCGGTCAGCCAACTCATTCGCAACACCTACCGGGTGCGCGATTGGGAGATGTTCCTGGCCGGCGCGCGCGGATCCTGAGAGGGCTGGTGAAGTTTTCTCCCCGAGACCGGGGTGACCTCACTCCGGACGACTCAGCGCGCCGGGTGGGCGCGCGGCTCGCGCGCGACGGTGTCGGGGGCGCCGGCGCTGGTGACGAAGGGGCCGTCGGCCATTGGCGCGGGCTTGCTGAAACCCACCTCGGGCAGATCGCTCGGCTTGCCGGCCAGCGGGAACTCCTTGCGCAGCGGGAAATACGGGTAGCCCTCCCACATGAGGATGCGGCGCAGGTCCGGGTGGCCGTCGAAACGGATGCCCATCATGTCCCAGATTTCGCGCTCATGCCAGTCAGCGGTCGGCCAGAGATCGGCGACGCTGGGCGCCGCCGCCTCCTCATCCACCCGGGCCTTGACGCGCAGGTGCTGGTGATGGCCGTAGCCGTAGAGTTCGTAAACCATTTCGAAGCGCGGCGATTCACCGCGGTGATCGACGCTGGAGACATCGATCAGACAATCGAAGTTAAGCTCGTCGCGGCAGTAGCGCAGCAGCGCCTTGACGCTGTCGAGGCGGACCTGCAGCGTCTGTTCGCCGCGGAATTCAACGACGGCGGACACGGCGTCGCCGAATTTGTCCTTGAGGGCGGCGGCCATCTGGGCGGCGTTCATGGAGACGGGAAAGGCGGCGGGGTTGGCGTTCAGGCGAGCTCGGCGAGCAGCTCCTTTTTCTGGTCGACCAGCGAGTGCTCGCTCTCGATCTTGTGCTGGAGGCGCATCAGGCCCTCAAGCAGGGCCTCGGGCCGCGGAGGGCAGCCGGAGATGTACACGTCCACCGGCAGGATCTGGTCGACGCCCTGCAGCACGGCGTAGCTGCGGTACATGCCGCCACTGGAGGCGCAGGCGCCCATGGCGATGCACCACTTCGGCTCGGGCATCTGGTCCCAGATGCGGCGGACGGCGAGCGCCATCTTGTAGGTGACGGTGCCGGCAACGATCATGACGTCGGCCTGACGGGGGGAAAAGCGCATGACCTCCATGCCGAAGCGGCTGAGGTCGTAGCGGCTGCAGGCGGCGGCCATCATCTCGATCGCGCAGCAGGCCAGGCCCATCGGCATTGGCCAGAGCGAGTTCTTGCGCATCCAGTTGATGGCGGCGTCGAGCTTGGTGAAAACGACGTTGCCCTCGATCTTCGAGTCGTAGGCGGCGTGGGTTTCGGCGGGGGCGACCATGTCGGCGTAAAAAGGGGGGTTCAGGGGAGACTTACGCGCCGCCCCCGGCCCGGGCAACCCGTTTGTTGGGGGTTTTCCTCTGCCACCTCAGAGATCGGTGCCGCGATGCTCGCCGGTGGCTGTCACCCTGCGGCGGACGATGCAGCCGGTCAAACGTGCTCCAGACTCCACCCGGGCCCCCGGCCAGAGCAGGCAATCCTCGAGCACGGCGCCGGCGGCGACCTCGGCGCCGGGACCGATCACGTTCAGCCCGCGAAGTTCAGCGCCCTCGGCAATCCGCGCGTCGGGATGCACGGCCGGGCCGGCGCCGCCCTCATACAACTGCCGGTGCGCCTCCAGGTAGGCTTCGCGGCTGCCCAAATCCCACCAGCGGCCCTCATCGATGACAACCCCACCCAGCGGCGCGCCGGCCTGGATCAAACGCAGAAACACCGGGATCACCGATTCCGCCCGGCCCGGCGTCAGCCAGTCATGAAACTCCGGCTCGCAGACATAAACGCCGGTGAACAGGCAGCCGTCCGTGCGGCCACGGCCGAGCCGGTTGTGGATGTCGACGATGCGACCGCTGGCCGGGTCGAGGGCGACATGCAGGGCCGGTCCGGTGGAGCGCAGGGCCAGGGTGACCAGGTTGCCGGCCGCGCAATGGGCGCTCAGCAGCCGCTCCAGGGGCAAGTCAGTGAGGATGTCGCCGTTGTAGACGACAAAGGGCGCATCACCGAGCAGGTCGCGGACGTTGGCAATGCCGCCCGCCGTCTCCAGCCGCTCGGGACTCTCATGGCGAAAACGGATTGGCGCGCCGGCATAGCGGGCCTCGGGAAAAGCCTCGGCATACGCCTCCGGCAGGTGGTGGGTGTTGACGACAAACTCGCGCACACCAATGCCGCGCAGGTGGTCGAAGGCGTGTTCGATGAGCGGACGATGGAAGACCGGGATGAGGGGTTTGGGCAGCTGGTCGGTCAGCGGCCGCAGCCGCGTGCCGAGCCCGGCGCCGAGGACGAAGGCTTGATGCACGGGCGGCCTGTAGGCGGCTGCGCGGCGTGCGCAAACGGTTGTTTGCCGGCGAGACGCTCAGCCGTCGGACTTCTTCCACTCCTCGCCCTCGTCATCATCGTCATCGCCGCCCTGATAACCGTCATCGAAGCCATCCTCGTCATCGCCGGCATCCTCATCCTCGTCGTCCTCTTCATCCTCATCGTCCTCCCCCAGCTCCAGCCCCTCGAGATCGAGATCGTCCGGATCGATGTCCTCCGTCTCCTCGCTCAGCCCCTCCTCGCCGGCGGGCTGTTCAAGGCCGCGTTTCTCAATCTGCGCCAGCGTGTCGGTGACGTCCTCCACCGTGTCGAAAACGCTGCGGGCGACAAACAGCGGCGCGCCCTGCTGCACCGCCATGGCGATGCTGTCGCTCGGTCGCGCGTCGAGTTCAACGACCTTGCGCTGGTGCAGCTCGTTGGCCGCCGAAAGGATCAGCCGGGCGTGGAAGACGCTGCCTTCCACATGGTTGATGACAACCCGCTCGACGCGCGCGCCAAAGGCCATGAGCACCGAGCCGAGCAGGTCGTGGGTCAGCGGCCGGTCCTTGGCGACCCCGCGCATGAACATCGAGATGGCCGTGCCGACCGACTCGTCGACATAGATGACGAAAGTCTTGTCGGCGTTGCCGAGAAACACCGCGAAACTCCCCTCGAGCGGGAGCACGGCGCGCACCTGGACTTCGACAACATCGCGGTTCATGAGGAACGAATTAACACGCCGGCCGCGACCCTGGCAACCGTGCGGCGGCGGTTTTTACAGCCCGGGCAGCGTGCCGGCCAGTTCGCGATAGCGCCGCGCCAGCTCGACGTACTTGAGCGCCAGACGCGCGTTGGCCGCGCGCTCCTCCGCGGTCAGCGCCCGCACGACGCGGGCCGGCGAGCCGAGCACCAGCGACCCCA
>JAEYYS010000449.1 GCA_023428335.1 Verrucomicrobiota bacterium
CGTGCGCACCGCCGCCACCGAACTCGGTGGCCTCGACATCCTCATCCATGCCGCCTCGCTGGTCGGCACCGACAGCGTGCGCGGCTGGGCCGTGCCCTTCGCCGAACAGAGCCTGGAAGCCTGGCACATGGCCCTGCGCGTCGGTCTCGATCCCGCCTTCACCCTCATCCAAGAGGCGCGCCCGCACCTCGAAGCCTCCGGCCACGGCTCGATCATCTTTGTGTCGTCGATCTACGGCCTGGTGGCTCCCGATCCCTCCCTCTACGACGGCACGCCCATGCAGACCCCCGCCGCCTACGGCGCGGTCAAGGGAGCCCTCAACCAGCTCACCCGCCACTACGCCGCCCTGCTCGCCCCACGCATCCGCGTCAATGCCCTGACCCCCGGCGGCATCTGGCGCGGCCAGAAGGAAACCTTTGTCGAGCGCTACACCCGCCGCACGCCCCTGGGCCGCATGGGTCGCGAGGAGGATTTCAAGGGTGCCGCCGCCTTCCTCGCCAGCGATCTCTCCGCCTACGTCACCGGCCACAACCTGGTCGTCGATGGCGGCTGGACGGCCTGGTAACTGCCGCGCCTCAGGCCGGCTCCCCCAGCAGGGCAGCGATCTCCGCCAACGCGGCCTGGGCCGGCACGGCCGCCGCTGAGGGCAGTCGCTCCGAGGAGAAATCGAAGGCGCTCAGCGCCCGGTGCCGCGGCGTCGGCCAATGCCACTTCGGCGGATAGACGGGCCCAAAGATCGTCAGCGCCGACACTCCAAAGGCCTGGGCCAGGTGCGCGGCCGAGCCATCGACCGCGGTCACCAGGCGGGCGCGACTGAGCGCATGCAGGTACTGCTTGAGGCTGGTGCGACCGGCCAGATCGATCAACCCCGCCGGCGCCAGCGCGGCGATCTCGGCGCAATGCCGGCGCTCCTCCGGCGAACCCCCACCGGTCATCACCCAGGGCAGGCCCTGACCCGCCGAAGTCATGACCTCGGCCCAGGCCTTTGGCGTCCAGAACTTGGAAGGCCAGGCCGCCGTCGGATTGGCCAGCAGAAAGGGTCCCTCCGGCAACTCCGGATGCCGCCAGTCCTCCGGCGGCAGGGACAGCTGCGGCGGAGTGAAGGCCTCGGGTTCACCGCCGAGCGCACGCCAGAAGTACTTGGCCCAGTACTCGCGGCCGATCGGCTCGATGCGCACCTCGCGAAAGATCAGGCGGTACCACCAGCGCACATGCCGCGGCTGATTGACCAGCAGACCGCGCCGGCGCGACGCCACCCGCAGGGCCGTCCAGGCCGCGCGCGTGCTCCAGCTCGTCGTCCAGGACAGCGCCGCCCGCTCGCGCTGGTCGGGACCCCATGCGGCCTGCGCCATGAGACCGACCAACGGGCGGAAAGCCTCCTTCACATGCAGGGCACAGGGTCGACCCGAGCGTTCGGCCAGCAACCGCGTCACCGGCTCCAGCAGCGTGACATCGCCGAGCTGCTTGTCGCTGATCAGCGCGCAGGGTCCGTTGAAGCCATCGCCACTCATGACAGCGCCTCCTTGCCACGCGTCAGCAGGCCGTTGACAGCTTCCGTCAGGGTTTGCCGCGAGCTCCAGAAAAACTCCTCCTGATAACGGTGCTGCGCCGCCACCTGGGCCTGCCGGTAGTCGCGATCGCCAAACAGGCGCGTCAGGGCCTGCGTCAGTTCCTCGCCACTTTCGCCCCAGGGCGGTTGCAGCCGCTGCTCGAGTTCGGGAAACAGAAAAAACTCCGGGGGATGCCGCACCAGGAAAACCACGGGCAAGCCGAGATGAAAGGCCTCGTGCCCGGAGACCGAGATCGTGTTGAGCAGCACCGCCGCCGACTGCATCGCCTCCTCCATCGGCTGCTCCGGTGGCGCCAGTCGGACGTTCGACGGCGGGCGCAGCGAGCGCAGGAAGCGGGTCTTCGACTGCACCTCGCTCTCGTCCATGCCGATGAAGCCGCGCTCCTCGCTCTTCGGTGCCCGCAGCGGATGGAACTTGATGACAAAATCCAACTGCGGCAGCCGTCGCGCGGCTTCCACCACGCTGCGATACTGATGCAGGCAGGCCTGGGGATCGGTGATGACCGTCATCGTGTCGGCATGCAGCACCTGCGGCCGCCGACGCGTGAACGCGGCCTCGACCTGTTCCGGCGTGCGCGGCGGCGCACTTGGGCGGCGATGCCCGCGCACATCGACGATACGCTCTGCCGGATAGCCGGCGGCGATCATGCGCGGGATGCCGCGCTGGCCATCGACCAAGGCGAAGTCGGGCGTGAACATGGTGCGCGGCTTGAGCAGGAAGTCGTAGGTGTAGCAGGCCACCGGAATGCCCAGACGCGCTGCCGCCAGCGACCATACGCCGTCCTCGGCACCGATCTGGGTGTCGGCCAGCACCAGCGCCGGCCGCAGTTCCTGCAAGCGTTCCATGGCCTTGGCCACGAGCGCCGACCAGCGCGGATACACCCGCTGGACGTGGTGATCGCCCATCGCCTGATGAATGTCGCGGCAGCCGCGCACGGCCGGATCCTGATCCAGTACTTCCGCCTGCCAGCGTTGCCACCAGCCGGCCCAGTGCGCCGACTCTGCGGCCACGGACTCGGCCGCGGGTTCACCCAACTCGGC
>JAEYYS010000455.1 GCA_023428335.1 Verrucomicrobiota bacterium
CGTGCGCACCCTCGGCGGCGAGATCGGGCTGCGCACCCAGGTGGTGCCGGACCTGACCACGACCCTGGCCCTGTTCTGGCTGCGCAGCGACAGCGAGCTGATCTACGTCGGTGATGCCGGCACCAACGAACCCGGCCCGGGCTCGGAGCGCTACGGCATCGAGCTGGCCAGCTACTGGCGGCCTTGCTCGTGGTTGGGCGCCGATGCCGAAGTGGCGGTGACCCAGGCCCGCCTGCGCGGGGTTGGCAGCGACGACCTCGTGCCGAACAGCGTGCCCGTGCTGTTCAGCGGCGGCCTCACCCTCGGCGCCCAGGGCGAGGCCCCTGGCTGGTTTGCCGCCGCGCGCGTGCGCGCCCTGGCGGGGCGACCCCTCGATGAGGCGGGCGAGTTCGAGAGTCGCGACAGCTTCCTGGTCAACGCCAGCGTCGGCTATCGTCGCCAGAACTGGGAGGTGGCGCTCGACTGCCTGAACCTGCTCAACCGCGCCGACAACGACATCGAGTACGCCTACGAAAGCCAGCTGCGCAACGAACTCGTTCCGGTCAACCGGGTGCACGCCCACCCGATCGAGCCGCGCATGTTCCGCGCCCGCATCACCCTGCGCTTCTGAGGCCTTAGCAAATCTGAGATCTGAAATTTGTGATCTGAGATCCTTCAGCCTTCCATCATCCGGCAAGCAGGCAACCCGGCGCGCAGGTCGCGCCAGGGCGCCTCGCTCGACACGTCCTGCGGGTCGGGCACGGCGGCCTGTTCGTCGGGCAGTTTGGCGGGCGACAGAATGGCGAGGAAGACCAGCGGTTCGTCGTGCGGATTGTAGGTGGCGTGCACGACACCCGGCGGGATGTGCGCCATTTCGCCGGCGCGCAGCACGCGCTTCTCCTCGCCCACCCACTGCTCGGCGCGACCGTAGACAACGTAGATGATCTCCTCGCGGTGCGGATGGAAGTGGAAGGGGTGGCAGTGCCAGGGATCCATGTTGGCGCGGACCAGCAGCAGCTTGTCGGCCTCGACCAGGTCCGGGCGGCACAGCCACTCGTTGTGCGTCCACGGATTCGTTTCGCGGGCGGCGTCATCGATCGTCACAAAGCGGGCAGGGGAGTCAGACATGCCGTCACTCTGGCGGGTTCGCCCGCAATGGCAAACGCCGGCTGCCACCCACCGCCCACCTGCGGCTATCCGTTTCCCACGCCCGGCCTTGGTCATTCGTCATTGGTCATTTGGCATTGGTCATTTGGCATTGGTCATTTGGCATTCGTCATTTGTCCTCCCATCGGTTTCGGCGTAGTTGAAAGGCATGAAGATTCTGGCCGCCATGTCGGGAGGAGTGGACAGCAGCGTCGCCGCGGCGCTGCTGGTACGCGCCGGCCACGAGGTGACGGGCGCCTACATGAAGAACTCGATCAACGAGGAGAACATCCTCGGCCACTGCCCCTGGCAGGAGGACATCGAGGACGCGCGCGCGGTGGCCGACCAGCTCGGCATCGAGTTCCACGTCGTCAACCTCATGCAGGACTACCGCGAGCGGGTGGTCAAATACCTGCTCGAAGGCTACCAGGAGGGCGTGACGCCGAATCCCGACGTCATGTGCAACCGCGAGATGAAATTCGGCGTGCTCTGGGACTGGGCGCGCGCCCGCGGTTTCGACGCCATCGCCACCGGCCACTACGCCCGCAAGACCGATGACGATCTCGGCATCCGCCGCGGGGTCGACCCGAACAAGGACCAGAGTTATTTCCTCGCCATGATGCGCCCGGAGCAGGCGCGCATCGCCCGCTTCCCCATCGGCCACCTGCTCAAGCCCGAACTGCGCGCGCTGGCGCGTGAGTTTGGCCTGAAGACGGCGGAAAAGAAGGACAGCCAGGGCATCTGCTTCATCGGCGAGGTGAAGATGGAGGACTTTTTGCGCGCCTTCGTGCCCGACCGACCCGGTCCCATCGTTGATCTCGAAGGCCGGGTGCTCGGCGAGCACAAGGGCCTGCACCTTTTCACCCTCGGCCAGCGCAAGGGCATTGGCGTCGCCAGCCCGCTGCACAAACAGGCCTACGTGGTGGTCGCCAAGCGACCCGTGCGCAACGAACTCGTCATCGCCATCGAGAACCCCGATACCCCCCTCCTGTGGGCACGTCGCTGTGTCATTGGCAGCCTCAGCGGCGTCACCGCCCCGCTCGACACGCCGCGCCAGTTGGAGGCGCAGCCGCGCTACCGCTGCCCGGCCGGCCGCGCCGGGTTCACGCCGCTCGGCGACGGCCGCGCCGAGCTGGTCTTCGAACACCCCCAGCGCGCCCTCACCCCCGGCCAGATCTGTGCCCTCTACGACGGCGACCGCCTGCTCGGCGGTTCAGTCTTTGAGCAGATCGTGCACGAGGAAGCTTGAGTCCACGCGCGCGCAGCGCCCTGTGCGGCGGTTCTGCTCTGCTCTGCCCCCTCGTCCGGTCCCCTCCAGAAAGCCAGAAGGTCCACAGATTGCGCAGATTTCGCAGCAGGCGGATGGTTGATGGGGCTCAGAAAGGAGCGCGGACACTCTTTGTCCGCTTTTCTGACGGGCCAGGTTTTGGAGCCACGGATGGCACGAAGGTCACAGGAAACTGGCGGTTTTGCGCGCAGGACGAGATTGAGGTGCCCATGAATCAGATGGATGCGCCTGCTAATCAGACCGATTTGCGGGCACAGTGACCTCTCGTTTGAGACTTCCGCCCTCTCGTTGAGACGAAACCCGGGGGATGGCGGGCCTGGTGGGGGGGAGGGCGTTCAATGCCGTGCCTGGTCGCGGACCTGGCTGGGGGTCAGGCCGGTCATGCGCTTGAAGACCTTGCTGAAGAAGAACTGGTCGGTGTAGCCGGCCTGGCGGGCGATCTCCTTGATGGCGTCGTCGGATTCCGCCAGACGGCGCTTGGCCTGGTTGATGCGCTCGCGGCGCAGCCAGTCGATCGGGCTGGTGCCGACACTGGCCTTGAACTGGCGACTGAAGTGCGACTCGCTCATACCGGCCAGTGCCGCCAGATCGGCGACGCGGATGGGCGTGTGGAAGTACAGGCGCATGCGCTCCAGCGCCCGCTGCACCGGTTGTGGCAGTTCTGGACGCAGTTCTCGGGCATCGCCCAGGCGTGCTTCAAAGGCCGCGGCCAGCAGCGAGGCAACGGCCGCATTGACATGGGCGGCGTCGCAGGGGCGACCGTTCTCCAGGCGATCAAAGACCTGCTCGAACGCGGCGCAGGCGGCTTCGGTGCCGAAGTCGGAAAACACCGGGCGGTTGCGCACCTCCAGCAGTTCGGCAAGCCGGTCCAGCGGTCGGCCCTCGACGCGCATCCAGAACAGCTCCCAAGGCTCGCTGCGCACGGCGCCGTACTGGTGCGGGTGATGGCAGTTGACCCAAAGCAGGTCGCCGGGGCCGACGTGGTGGCGGCGGCCGGCCACCTGCACCCAGCCGCGGCCGTTCAGGCAGAGAATGAATTCGTGCCCCGGATAGGTGTCGCGCTCGATGCGATGATCCATGCCACCGCGCAGATGACCGCCACGCACCACGCAGTAGAACAGGTCGCGCTGCCACTCCAGGGGGGTGGCGTGGTAGTTGCGCAGGAACACGGTGTCCTTGGCGGGCGGGCTCATCGGGAAGGGGAGCAAATCGCACATTGTTACGCTTGTCGAGCGGGAAGCGGCGCCACCAGGCCGCAGTTGGAACCCTGTCTTTTTGCATTTTCCGTTTCCCAGCAGCGCCGCCACTT
>JAEYYS010000462.1 GCA_023428335.1 Verrucomicrobiota bacterium
GCCCCGGTGGGGGCGGCGCTGAAGCCGGAGGTTGTTACAGGCTGGAGGCGATGAGCTGCTCGAGCTTGACGATGTCCTTGCCGAAGTTGCGGATGCCCTCGGCGGTTTTTTCCGTGGCCATGGCGTCCTCATTGAACAGCCAGCGGAAGGATTTTTCATCGCAGGCGATGCGCTCGATCTTGGCGGCCTTGGCGGCGCCGGCATCGAGTTTGCGGGCGAGCGGTTCCTCGCTGGCCTGCAGTTCGCCGAGCAGGCCTGGGCTGATGGTCAGCAGGTCGCAGCCGGCAAGTTCGGTGATCTCACCCTTGTTGCGGAAGCTGGCGCCCATGACTTCGGTCGTGTAGCCGAAGTGCTTGTAGTAGTTGAAGATCTGCGTCACCGACTGCACGCCGGGGTCTTCGGTGGGGCCGTAGTCCTTGCCGGTGCTCTTCTTGTACCAGTCGAGGATGCGGCCGACAAAGGGCGAGATGAGCTTGATGCCGCCCTCGGCGCAGGCGACGGCCTGGGCGAGGCTGAACAGCAGGGTGAGGTTGCAGTTGATGCCCTCCTTCTGGAGGATCTCGGCGGCCTTGATGCCCTCCCAGGGCGAGGCGATCTTGATGAGCACGCGCTCGCGCGGGATGCCGGCGGCTTCGTACAGGCCGATCAGGTGGCGCGCCTTGTCGACGTTGCCCTGGATGTCAAAGGACAGGCGGGCATCGACCTCGGTGGAGACGCGGCCGGGGACGATTTTGAGGATTTCCAGGCCGAACAGGATCAGGATGCGGTCCATGACCGCCTCTATCTTGGCGGCGCCGGCAAGCGGGCTGTTTTTGTGTTCGGCGACGGCCTGGTCGACGAGCGACTTGTACTCGGGCTTCTGCGAGGCCTGGAGGATGAGCGAGGGGTTGGTCGTGGCGTCCTGCGGCTTGTAGGCCTTCATGGCCTCGAAGTCGCCGGTATCCGCCACCACGGTCGTGTGCTGCTTGAGCTGTTCGAGCTGATTCATGTCGTTTAGGGGGTCTCAGCATAGGGGCAAACGCCGGGGCGTGCAAGGGGCGGTCTGGTGGCCTTTCCGATTGCGCGCTGGCACCGCCGGTTTTAAGGCAGGGACAGCTGCCGCCCATGCGAGTCCACACCCTCGACCTGCACTTTCAAGACACCCCCGGCCTGATTGCCGCCTACCTGATCGAGTCGGACGGGGCGCTGGCGCTGGTGGAGACGGGCCCAGGCTCGACCTTGGAAGCCCTGCGCGCGGCGATCCGGGCCCGCGGGTTTGACGAGACGCGCATCCGCGATGTGTTTGTCACCCACATCCACCTCGATCACGCCGGTGCTGCGGGCTGGTGGGCGGCGCGCGGTGCCCGCGTGTTCTGCCACCCGAACGCGCGTCGCCACCTGGTCGATCCCGCCCGCTTGCTGGCCAGCGCGCGCCTGGTGTATGGCGCCGAGACCGACCGCCTGTGGGGCGACATGGTGCCGGCGCCGGAAGAACGGGTGATCGCTCTGGAGGATGGTGAGACGGTGCGGGTGGGTGCACTGGAGATCACCGCCCTCGACACGCCGGGCCATGCCCGCCATCACCATGCCTTTGCCTGCGCTGGCTGCTGTTTCACCGGTGATGCGGCCGGCGTGCGCCTGGAGGGCAGTCCCTACCTGTCGGTCACCTCGGCGCCGCCGCAGTTTGATCCGCCGGCTTATGGGGAGACGATCGACCGCCTGCTCGCCGGGGGTTTCCACACGCTTTACCTGACCCACTTCGGTGCCGTCAGCGATGTTGAGCAACATCTGCGTGCCTACCGCGCGCGGGTGGCCGAGGTGCATGAGCGCGTGCGCGGCTGGTTGAGCGAGGGATTGGAGGCGCGCGTCATTCAGGAACGGCACCGTCAGGCCGAACAGGATCTGGCCACCGGGCTGGGGTCGGGCCGGAGCTCTGGCGTCGTTACGAAATGGCCAATGGCACCGGCATGGGTGCCGACGGCATCCGCCTGTTTGTGGAGAAGAATCCCTGAGGCGGTACAACCAAAAGGCTGCCCGTTTGCACGGGCAGCCTTGCTGGGTTGGGGATCCCCACAACGAGCCGGGGAAGTCAGACGGCGGCGACGGGTGCGTCGGCGGCCGGCTTCGGCATGCTGAAGCGGAAACGGATCTTGCCACGCTTGGCGGCGGCGCGGGCCTTGCGCTTGGTGCGTTCCTTACCGGTTTCGTGCGAGCGCAGGCGGCGCATCTCTTCGAGGATGCCCTCCATCTCGAGCTTGGTTTTCAGGCGCTTGAGGGCGCGGTCCACGGGCTCACCTTTGCGGATTTGGACTTCGGGCATAAACGGTTCGGAAGAAAAAAGGAGTTGGAAAAAGGGCGTGGAAAATACGGGCGTGCGGAGGAGAGTCAACCTGAAAACACGGGGAAATGTGGGTTCATTCCACCCGCAGGGGCGGCAGGGGTGGCAGCGGGCGGGCCCCGGCGTCCGTTTGCGAGCGGATCATGAACCAGAACAGGAAGGCGAGCAGGATGGCGATGAGTTTCTCGCGCCAGTTGTGGGTGAAGAGCTGCTTAAATCGGTCCCAGTTCACGGGTGGGCTCCTCCGGTTCGGGTTCATCGTCGGTGGCGTCCGCCTCGGCGTTGATCCACTGGTTCAGGCGGGCACGCAACTCGGCGGGCTCCAGATCGTGCTCCAACCGGCCACGCCGGCAGATGGACAGCGCACCGGTTTCCTCGCTGACGACCAGGGCGATGGCATCGGTTTCCTCGGTGATGCCCATGGCGGCGCGGTGACGCAGGCCGATGGCGCGGTCGCGCACCTCCTTTTGGCTGACGGGAAAGACGCAGCCGGCGGCTTTGAGCCGCCCCTGCTCAATGATGGCGCCACCGTCGTGCAGGGTGGTCTTGGGATGGAAGACCGTGGTGATCAGCTCGGTCGAGAGCCTGGCGTCGAGTTCCACCCCACTTTCGGCAAAGGGCCGCAGATCGATGTCACGGCGCAGCGCGAACAGCGCGCCGCAGCGGCGGGCGGACAGCTGTTTCATGGCGTCGAGCAGGACGTCGAGCGATTCCGGGTCCGGGCGGTTGTAGGAAAACAGCCGGCGGCTGCCGAGTTCAGCGAGCACGCGCCGCAGTTCCGGCTGGAAGAGCACGACCAGGGCGATGGCAAGAAAGACCGAGATGTGCCGGAGCAGCCATTTGATGACCTCCAATTCCATGATCTGGGCGGTCACGGCCAGGCCGAGCAGCAGGATGAGCAGGCCGGTGAGGATGCGCGCGCCGCGCGTGGCCCGGAAGAACAGGTAGCCGTGGTAGCAGAGCACGGCCAGGATGGCGATCTCCACGCCGTCGCGCCAGTGTTGAACCAGGAAATTCCACATGCGGTTGCATGCCTACGCCCGATGCACCCGGGCGTGCAAGACTTTCGTGCCTGATGAGGTGAATTTCATGGTCTCCGACCTCAGTCGCCAGGCGGAGTGTCGGACGGTGCCGACGCGGCGCTCAGAGAGGCGCGCAGGTGGTCGAAAGCCTCGAGCAGGCTGAGTTCCGCCATCGCCGCCGGGAAATCTGCAGGCAGCAGGCCGGCTTTGGCGAGACCGCCCGGCTCAAGCAACTCCACGGTCACCGCCACGGTTTGCCAGACCCCGCCTGGCCGGGCGAAGGCGAGTTTGGCCGGTTCGCCGGCGCGCGGCAGCGGCGGCAGGCTCAGGGCGGTTTGTTCGATGCTTTCCGAGGGTGCGCAACTGCCGCGGGCGAGCAGGCCGTCGGCAAGCACCACGGCGCGGTCGGTGTAGGCGCGGCGGGCGGCCTCCAGCAGGCGCGTGCGCAGGGGTTCCTCGGCCAGCTGGCCGGCGAGGATGACCTTGTCGGGCAGCAGGGCAAGGGTGAGAAAGCTGGGCTGAGCCGGTATTGGCAGATCGGGGATGCCGCGGGCATCGCCGCGCAGCCAGTCGGTCGCCATGCGAACATCGTCGGCGAGCCGTTCCGGGGGCAGGTCGGCAGGCAGCGGCTGGCGCCAGGCGGCTCCGAGGCTGGCGGCATCGGCGCGCGCCGGCAGGACATGCCAGCCGGTGCCGGGAATGCCGAGCAGTAGGCGGCTGTCGTCCTCTTGGTCCGGCGGCGGCAGGCGCTCGATCGGCACCGGCTCAAAAGGGGTTACCGAGCGGCGCTCGGCGTTGACACGCAGGTCGTCGAGCACGCGGTGCCCAGGCAGAGCCTCGATCAGGGCGTTGAGCAGGCTGCGCTTGAGGCCGAGGCTGGCGACCTCGCCGCGCACCAGCAGGCGGTCGCCGCGGGCCGCCAGCAGCAGGTGCGGTGGCGGCAGGCCTGCCTGGCGTCGGGCTTCGGCAAGGCGGGCGCGTTCCAACTCCTGCAGGCGGCGCACGCGTTCGAGCAGGCCGCGCACGCGCCCCCAGTCGGCCGCCTCCAAGCCGTGCTTGGCGGCCTGTTCGCGCAGGCGCTCCTCCGAGGCATCGGGGGGCAGGCGCGTCCAACCCCCACCGGCCCGGGCCAGATGGATCTGCGCGCTGTCGGGGCCGTCGGTCGAAGGCGGGGCGGGAAAGCCTGAAAGCGTGGACTCGAAGTCGGGCGCCTCGTCGAAACGCGCCGGGTCGGCCGTTACCTGGGCCTGCAGCCGGCCGCCGGCGGCCTGCCAGCGTTCCGCCAGCAGGCGGGCGGCGTCGCGCGCCTCCATGTCCGTGCCGAGTCGGCCGGCGAGTTCGGCGTGGCGACCGCTGACGGCGAGGGCGAGCCAGCCCGGTGGGTAGGGCACGACGGCAAGCTCGTTGCGCAGGCCGAGCACCGGTCGGAAGTCCGGAAACCAGCCGCCGGGCAGACGCAGCTGATTGCGCACCAGGTGTTCCAGTTCGGCGCGCTGACTGGCATGGCGGACCCGGCCGGACAAGACGGCGCGCAGTCCTTCGAAGCGCAGTTGCACCGGGCCGTGGCCGGAGTCGAGGCCGGCGAGCAGGGGCTGCGCCTGGGCGACAAGTTGGCGTTGCAGCCAGGGCAGGCCGACGCCGAAAAGGAGCAGGCTGCAGAGCAGCAGGCAGGTGCCGGCGGTCAACCAGGGGGCGCGCTTCATGCAGTGGCCATCGTTAGCAGGCGCGGTCGCGGGCGGCAAGGCATGAAATAGCCCGCAGGCCGGATGCCCTGCGGGCTCGGGGAAGACAGGGTGGCTTAGGCGTCTTCGGGGCCCGGGGCGTCCTTGCGTTCGTCCTGGCCGACCGGCTTGGCGCCGCTGATCTGCAGCGGGCGGCCCATGAAGTCCTTGCCGCTGAGTTCCTGGACGGCACGGCGGGCTTCGTCGACCGAGGCCATGGTCACGAAGGCAAAACCCTTCGAGCGCTGGGTGCGGTTGTTGACGACGACTTCCGAGTTGCGGACGCTGCCGACGCCGCTGAACAGCTCGAAGAGATCGCTCTCGGAGGCGTCATAGGAGAGGTTGCCGACGTACAGGCG
>JAEYYS010000126.1 GCA_023428335.1 Verrucomicrobiota bacterium
GGGTGGCCGAGGGCAATGGCGCCGCCGCGCGGGTTGAGCTGTTCGTCGGCGATCTCGCCGAGGGGTCCGTCGAGACCGGCGCGGCGGGCGCTGGCCGGATCCTTCAGGCATTGCAGGACGGCGAGTACCTGGGCGGCAAAGGCCTCGTTGAACTCGATGACATCGGCCTGGTCGAGGCGCAGGCCGGTGCGGTGCAGCAGGGCGTCGAGCGCGCGCACCGGGCCGAGGCCCATGCGCCGCGGGTCGCAGCCGGTGCTGGCGTAGGCGCTGAACCGGCCGAGCGGCTGCCAACCGTGGCGTGCCACGGCGGCATCGCCGGCCACCAGCAGGGCGACGGCGCCATCGCTGACCTGGCTGGAGTTGCCGGCGGTGACGCTGCCGTGGTCGCGGTCAAACAGCGGGCGCAGTCGCGCCAGCTTTTCCGCGCTGCTGTCGGCGCGCAGGCCGTTGTCGTCGAGCACGGGTTGGAAGCCGTGGTCGGCGAGGTAGAGCGGGGCGATTTCGCCACGGCGGAGTTCGGCGGCGGCGAGGGCGCGCTGGTGGCTGCGCAGGGCGAAGGCATCCTGCGTCTCACGGGAAATCTGAAACTCGCGCGCCAGCAGTTCCGCGGTTTCGCCCATGTTCATCTCGACCACCGGATCGGTGAGGCCGAGGCGCAGGGCGGCGACCGGCGCAAAGTCAGCCGGGCGGAAGGCGGCCAGGGCGGCGAGGCGCCGGTCCGGGCGGCGCGCGCCCGCGAGGGCGGCAAATTTCGCCATGGCCCGGCGCGGGAACTGCAGCGGCAGATTCGACATGCTTTCGGTGCCGCCGACGAGGAAGACCTCGCCCTGGCCGGCGCAGAGTTTGGCGTGGGCGGTGGCGAGCGCCTCAAGGCCGGAGGCGCAGTTGCGGTGCACGGTCATGGCCGGGCGCGATTCGGGAATGCCGCTGCGCAGGGCGATGACGCGCGCCACGTTTTGCGCGTGCGCGGGCTGGCCGACGCAGCCGAAGATGACCTCGTCGATCACCTGCGGATCGATGCCGCTGCGGGCGAGCAGGGCGGTGGTGGCGGCGCGGCCGAGTTCGACGGCATCGAGGCCGGCGAGGTCGGTGCCGGCGCGGGCGAAGGGCGTGCGCACGGCGGCGAGGATGTGCAGGGCTTTCATGGCGGGTTAGGCGCTGAGGGCTGGGGCGGGCGGGCGGCGGTCGAGCAGCTTGGCTTCCTTGAGCAGGGTGCCGACGCCGAGACGGGCGCGCAGGTCGGGCAGGTCGTGGAATTCGACGGCGTTCGGGCTGACCTCGGTGGCCTCGGCGACGCGGCGGGCGACGCGGTGCTGGAGGTCCTCGACGTTGACGCCGTTTTCCGGGGCGACGTGCAGGATGAGTTCGTCGACCTCGAGTGGGTCGTTGTCGCGCTTGCGCAGTTCGATCTGCCAGGCGGCGACGCCCTTTTGGTCGTCGAGCAGGTGTTCGAGCAGGTTGAAGTTGACCAGGGTACCCTTGATCTTGTCGAGGTGCAGCTCGCGCACCTCGCTGACGCGGCTGAGCGGGCCGAGCAGGCGCGGGCCGAGGCGGCCGCAGTACGGGCAGCGCTCCCAAGTCAGGCCGCCCTCGGCGATGTCGCCGGTGCGGTAGCGCAGCACGACCGTGCCGCGGGCGTCGAGCGGGGTGAAGACGATTTCGCCCGGTTCGCCGGGGCCGACGGGGCGGCCGGTGCGCGGTTCGACGAGTTCGATGAGGGCGAGGTCGGGGCTGAGGTGGAAGCCGCTGGCCTCGGTGCCGGCCGGGCATTCCGGGAAGGCCATTTTGGCCTCGGTGAAGCCATAGGTGCTGATGATGTGGGTGTCATGGGCGCCGAGGTCGCGTGCCAGGCGGGCGAGGCGGGCACGCAGGCCGCTGGCAACCTTTTCGCCGCCGAGCACGAGGCGCTTGAGGTTGGGCCAGTGGCGTCCCTGCTCGAGGCCCTCGCGCAGCAGGTGGTAGAGGAAGGTGGGCATGCCGATGAGCACATCCGGCTGGATGCGGTCGATCAGGCGCAGGTTGCCGTCGGTGCCCATGGCCTTGCCGCCGCCGGTGCTGACCATGAAGGTGCCGAAACTGAGGCCGGCGTGGTGGGCCTGCCAGAAGGCGAGGTGCGGGGCGAAGGGGAAGGCGTTGAGGTGGCGGAAGTCCTTCTGCGAGCGGCCGCATTCCATCAGGCGGCGGCCGGTGATGTCGAGGTTGTCGAGGTCGTGCTTGCTGAACAAAAACGGCACCGGTTCGGAGGAGCGGCCGGTGGTGCTGGTGAGCAGGACCGGCCGGAATTCGCGGTCGAGCGCTGCGCGCGCGGCGGCCCGGCCGTGCAGCAGGGCCTGGAGGCGAACGCCCCAGTCGCGGCCGAGGATCTCGGCGTCGGGCAGCAGCACGAACTCGCGCTGCTGCTCGCGCGGCACGGTGAGGTCGCCCTTGGTGGTGAAGGGGGCCTCGCTCCAGTCGTCGAGCGATTTCAGGTCGCCCGGTTCCAGTCCGGCTTCGGCGAACAGGCGACGGTAGTGGGCGCTGAAGGGCAGGACGCGGTCGGCCAGATAGTGACGCAGGCGGCGGAGTTGCCACTCGCGCCAGACATCAGGCGGCGTGGCATCCCACGCCGGTTTTGAGGCAGGCAGGAGGTTCATGGCGGTGTTCCGGTTTCGGGTGGGTGCGGCCGACCAGGGCCAGCAGATCCGGCAGGGCGGCTTCCGCGGCGGCGCGACCGGCGCGCAGGTAGCGGTCGAAATTCTCGAAATCGAACCAGGTGCTTTCGCAGAAGAAGGGATGGATGACCAGGTCGGCACCGCGGCATTCCTTCTCGACCAAGCCGAGCTGGGCGCACATGAGGGCGCGGCGAAAGGTGTCGAGCACGTGGCCGTGGGCGAGCAGGTTGAAGGGCCGCAGCAGGCGGCGCAGCAGGTGGCCGGGGCGGTGGCCACGCGTGTCAGGCGGGGCAAAGGCACCGCCCGGGCAGGCAAGGATGTCGCCCGGGGTCGGCATGACATTGACGGCGATGACGTGGTCGAGGGCAAAGCGCTCGCGCAGCAGACTGACGGGCAGCGGCTCGACGGCGCCGCCGTCGGTGAAGCGGCGTCCGTCGATGTGCACGGGCGCGCACAGGCCGGGGATGGCGGCGCTGGCGTGCACGGCCGGGCCGACCGGACCGCTGTCAAAGACATGAGCGGCCATGCTGTCGAGATCGGCGGCGACGACGAGCAGGGGTTTGTCGAGGTCTTCAAAGCTGCGGCCGCCGAGGCTGCGTTCGAGGTGGCGGCGGATGCGCAGGCCGCGGATCAAACCGGTTGTGGGGGGAAAGACCGGGTCGAGCAGGCGCAGCAGGGTGCGGCGGTCGCGGATCTCACGCGCCAGTTCACGCAGGTCGGTGGCGGCCAGGCCGGCGGCGTAGAGGGAACCAACGTAGGCGCCCATGCTGGTGCCGGCGACCGCGCAGACGGGAATGCCGGCTTCTTCGAGGACTTCGATGACGCCGACATGGGCGAGGCCGCGGGCGCCGCCGCCGGAGAGGGCGAGACCGATGCGCGGTGTGCGTTCCGGCGGGCTGCCACCGCATCCGCCCGCGTCCTCGGCATTGCGCATCCAGCCGGGGCGGCTTGGATTGAGGCTGGGGTTCATGGGGGGCTCCTTTCTTTCCGGTTTGGACACGTTTTTGACGGGTTTTGTTCAAGATGAAGGGTTGTCACAAGCCTTTTGCCAAGCTGGGCGACGTGGGCGAAGAACTGTCCATGTTGTGTTTCGAACGTTTGGAGCAGCTCGGCCAGCTGGACGGTCCGGTGGCGCTTGCCATTGGCGTCTTTGACGGTCTGCATCTGGGGCATCAAGAAGTCATTGCCGCAGCGGCGGCGCATGCGCGCCAGCACCATGGCCAGGCGGTGGTGATGAGCTTTGAGCCGCACCCGCTGGCCGTGCTGCAGCCGGCGCGCGCGCCGCTGCGCTTGTGCGGCCCCGGGCATCGGCTGCGCCTGCTGCAGGCCCTGCCGGTGGCCGGCGTGCTGGCCTGTCCGTTCACCGCCGAACTGGCGGCGACGCCGGCCGAAGAGTTTGTCGGCCGCCTCGCCGGGGCCTGCCGGCTGGGCTGCATTTCGGTCGGTTACACCTGGACCTTTGGTCGTGCCCGCGGCGGCAACATCCACTCGCTCATGGACCTCGGTCAGAAGCACCAGTTTGCCGTTTACGGTGTGCCGCCGGTGCGGGTGGGCGAGGAGGTGGTCAGCAGCACGGCGATTCGCGAGGCGGTGGCTGGCGGCGATCTCGAGCGCGCCGCGCGCCTGCTCGGTCGCACTTACAGTTTGTTCGGCAAGGTTGTGGCGGGGCGCCGCCTGGGCCGCGAACTCGGCTTTGCCACCGCCAATGTGGCACCCGAGGCGGGCCTGCTGCCGCCGTTGGGTGTCTATGCGGTGCGCGCCGAGGTCGATGGCGTCTGGCGCGCCGGTGTCGCCAACCTCGGCGTGCGTCCGACCGTCGAGGGCGAGCCGGCGCCGCCGCTGCTGGAAACGCATGTGTTCGACTGGCAGGGCGACTTGTACGGGCGCGACCTGGAAGTGCGATTGGAGGCCTTTTTGCGGCCCGAGCGGCGCTTTGCCTCGGTGGCGGAATTGCGCGACCAGATCGTGCTGGACGCGGCAGCGGCGCGGGCCCGGTTGGGTTGAGGGTCAGGGCGCCGGCGCCTTCAGGACGAGCACCAGCGGTCGGTGGTCGCTGGCGACCTCGAAATCGGCGGCGTCGAAGATCCGGCTGCGGGCGCTGTCGACGCGCGGGCGCACGGCGCGGCTGACGAAGAGGTAGTCGAGCCGGCTGTAGACATCGGCGGCCTCCCAGAAATGCGTCCAGAGCAGGCCGTGGCGGTCGCGCACGGGGATCTCCAGCAGATGGCTGTCGAGCGCCCGGCTGCCGATGACCTCCAGCAGGGCGGCCTCGTTGCGGTAGGCGTTGAAGTCGCCGTAAACCACGAGCGACGGTCGCGAGTCGGTGGCGTAGATGGCGTCGAGGTGGCGGCGCAGCAGGTGGGCCTCGCCGCGGCGCATGAGTTCCTGATCGGCCTCGGAAACTTCGCGGCGCGACTTGAGGTGGACGCCGAGGAAGCGCAGTTCAAAGCCGGGGGCAACAGCGACACTGGCGTCGAGGATGCCGCGCTGCAGGCGCAGGGTCTCGCCGTCGATGCGGTAGGGCAGGGGGCCGGCCGAGCGGCGTTGGCGGATCGGGTGACGCGAGAGCAGGGCCAGGCTGCGTTGCGGATCGGCGCCGCGGCAGAACTCGTGGTGTGGCAGGTCGAGACCGGCGGCGCGCAGCCGCGACTGCAGATCGGCGAGGTCGGCGGGCGTGCCGATTTCGCAGACACCGAGGATGTCGGGCCGAATCTGGCCGAGGTAGTCGACGATTTGGCGCTTCTCGCGCTCGGGTTTCTCCCGTGGCGCAGCCTTGGGATCGGTGGGGTCGGCCTGGTTCAGCCAGTTGCGCAGGTTGTAGGCGCAGAAGGTGACGGATTCCTGCGCGGCCGCCGCGGGCGACAAAAGCAGAAGGGCGCCGAGCAGGCGCCGCCATGCGCGCAGGCGGGTCATGCCGGTGGGGCGGCTGGGCTCAGACGTCCTGGGGCGTGTTGACCGGTTGGCGCTTTTCCGGGGTCGCCGGGATGGTCGGACGTTCGACCTCTTCCTGGGCGCGGGTCAGTTCGTGTTCGAATTCGTCGCGGGCTTTCTTGAATTCACCCATGCTCTTGCCCAGGCTGCGGGCGAAGGTGGGGAGTTTCTTGGCCCCGAACAGCACGAGCACGAGGATGGCGATGATGATGAGCTCGGGCGTGCCAAGCGGGCCGAAGGCGGCAAGGAGGGCGGGGGTATTCATGATGGGTTAGTTTACTGTTCTAAACGAGGGCGTGCAAGCCCGCCTTTCGCCGCATCATCCCCGGGCGCCTTGATGGTGATTCCAGCCTTTGTGAAAAACGGAGCTTGCCAACTGGCGTCCGGAGTTCATGCTGAGAGTTGATTGCCGACTCCATGATTTCAGTGCGCGTCCAAACGCCGGTCAGCCCGAAACCCAGTCCTTCGACGCTTGGACGCGCCGGGAACCGTCTGTTCCAGCCATGAATCCAGACGCCACCCCCGGGTTTCACATTCTCTATGTGGATGACGAGGCGATCTCGCTGCGTTACTTCCGCCAAATTTTCGAGGAGCAGTACGTCATTCACACCGCGGACAATGCCGCCGACGCCTACCGGATCCTCGAGCACTACGGCCCGCGCATCGGCGTGTTGATCACCGACCAGCGCATGCCAGGGGAATCCGGCGTCGCCCTGCTTGAGCGCGCGCGCCGGCTCAATCCCAACATCGTGCGCATTCTGGTCACGGCCTACACCGACTACGCCGCCGCGGTCAGTGCGGTCAATCAGGGCCGGGCCTTCCGTTACCTGCACAAGCCGATCGAGCCGGGGGAACTCGGTGAGGTGCTCAAGGAGGCCATGGAGCACTACCGCGCCCAACTGGAGAAGGAGCGCCTGCTGTCCGAAAAGGCCGAGGCCATCCGCGGCCACCTCATGGCCGACCGGGTCGTCGGCATGGGCATCATGGCCGAGGGGCTCAACCACCATCTGCGCAACGCGCTGACGGTGGTGCGCGCCTTCATCGACCTGGCACCGATGAAACTGATGGAGGAGGTGGGCGGACACCCGCCGCGCGACGTGGCCTTTTGGACCGAAACGCAGCACCAGGCGCTGGTCCAGCTCGATCGCATCCAGTCGATGCTCTCGCATCTCGCCTACGCCTCGAACGTGCGCAAATTGGAGCGCGACGAGTGGGTGTCGCTCAAGGATGTCATCGACGAGCAGCACGGCCTGTTCGACGAGCACCTGCGCGAGCGCAACCTGCGCTTCCGCTGCGAGATTGATGCGGGTTTGCCCCCGGTCTTTGTGCATGGCGACCGTTTTCGTCAGCTCTGGCATCTGCTGTTCATCGAGGAGATCACCCACCTGAAGTCGGGCGAAGCCTTCGAGGTCCGCGCGGGGGTCGAGGACGATCCGTTGGAGAACCGTCGCCAACTGGTCATCACCCTGCTCGACAACGGCGGCTGGGAGGCCAAGGACCGCGCGGTGAACCTGTTCGACCCCTTTTTCACCCGCAGCCGCCGCTCCGACGACTTTGGCATCAACATGATGACCTGCTTTGTCACCGTGCACCTGCATGGCGGCACGATTGAGGCGCGGCGCTTGGAGCCGCGCGGTCTGGAGTTGGTCATGCGTCTGCCAGTTGATCCCGCCGACGCCATGCCGGAGGCGGAGGGTTTTGCCCGCGGTGCCGAAACCGGGGGTTCGGATCTCGGTCTCGATGCCGCGTCCGCCTGAACTTGGCGCGCTTCAGGGCGCTGCGGAGCGCGCGGCGGCAATGAAGGCGGCCACTTGAATGAGATCCTTGACGCCGGGCGAGCTCTCGACGCCGCTGGCGACATCCACCGCGGCCGGTCGGGTCTGGCGCACCGCCTCGCCGACATTGGCCGGGGTCAAGCCTCCGGAGAGGATCAGGGTTTTGTCGGGGAAGCGCTCGCGGGCGGCGGTGAAAAGTTCCCAGGGGAAGGTCGTGCCGCCACCGCCGTAGCTGCCGGGGTTGTGGGCGTCGAGCAGCAGGGTCTGGCAGGGGTAGTCGCCGAGGGTGTCGAGCGAGGCGTGGTCGCGCACCTGCAGGGCCTTGATGACCTCGAAGCCGCGCTCCATCAAGTTGCCGATGGCGGCCGGCGATTCATCGCCATGCAGTTGCAGGAGGTGGGCGAGCGGTTCGGCGGCGAGGCGGTCGATCAGGGCCGGTTCGGGATTGACCAGGACGGCGACCACGGTGGTGCGCGGCAGCAGGTCGGGCAGCCAGGCGGCGGCCTGGGTGGGGGCGAGGTAGCGCTTCGAGCCGGGCCAGAAATTGAGGCCGAGGGCGTCGGCGCCGAGATCGGCGATGGCGTGAGCCTGTGCCGCGGTGGTGATGCCGCAGATTT
>JAEYYS010000164.1 GCA_023428335.1 Verrucomicrobiota bacterium
GCCATGATCTTCACCGGCCACCGCCACTTCCTGCATTGATCCCCGCCATGCACCTCCACCTCGGCGTCAACATCGACCACGTCGCCACCCTCCGGCAGGCGCGCTATCGCGCCATGCCGGACGCCCACAACGTTGAGCCCTCGGTGCTCGACGCCGCCCTCGAGTGCGAGGCCGCGGGGGCCGACTCCATCACGATCCACCTGCGCGCCGACCGCCGTCACATCCAGGATGCCGACGTCTTCCTGCTGCGCGAAAGGATCGCCACGAAGCTCAACCTGGAGATGGGCAACACGCCCGAGATCCTGGCGATCGCCCTGCGCGTGCGGCCCGACTTCGTCTGCATGGTGCCCGAGCAGCGCGAGGAGGTGACCACCGAGGGCGGTCTCGACGTCGCCGGCCAGATCGACAGCCTGCGCGCCACCGTCGGTCAACTCGAGGCCAACGGCACCCGCGTCAGCATGTTCATCGATCCCGAGGAGGCGCAGGTGCGCGCCTCGGCCGCCGTCGGTGCCAGCATGATCGAACTGCACACCGGCACGTTCGCCAACAGCCTCGGCACGGTGCGCGCCGCCGAAACGGAGCGCCTGCGCGCCGCCGCCCAACTCGGCCACGAACTCGGCCTGCAGATCAACGCCGGTCACGGCCTCACCACCGTCAACCTGCCCGACCTCTTCGCCGTGCCGCACCTGCACGAACTCAACATCGGTCACAGCCTGGTCGCCCGCGCCGTCTTCACCGGCCTGCGCCAGGCCGTGCGGGAGTTCCGCGACGCCATGGCCCGCTACGCGCCGTGAACCCCGCCCCCGGTCCGCCAGCCGCCCCGCAGGCCGCCATTCGCGGCCTCGGCATTGACCTCGTCGACGTGCCGCGCGTGCGCGCGCTGCTGGAGCGCCATGGCGACCGCTTCAAGGAGCGCACCTTCACCGCCGGCGAAATCGCGTACTGCGAGAGCTGCGCCGACCCGGCCATTCACTACGCCGCCCGCTTCGCCGCCAAGGAGGCCGCCGCCAAGGCCCTCGGCACCGGCCTGTGGGCGGAAGGCGTCGACTGGAAGGACTTCGAAGTCACCCGCGCCGCCAACGGTCGCCCCGGCCTGCAACTGCACCACGCCGCCGCCGCCCACGCCACCACCCTCGGCGTGCGCGCCGCCCACCTCTCGCTCAGCCACACCCGCGAGCTCGCCATCGCCCAGGTCATTCTCGAGTAGCCTCAGCCGAGACGGCTGCCGACCTCCTCGCACAGACCGACAAACGTTCGTTCGGCCAGATTGAGCGGCCGGCCCTTGAGTGACGAGGTCACCCAGCGCCGGCGCAGGCGCGCCTTCGGCAGCGGCACTGGCACGAGCTGGCCGGCCTCAACCTCGGCACGCGCGATCCAGCGCGCCGAAATCGCCGCGCCCAGGCCGAGCTTGGCCAGCTCCTTGATCGCCTCACTGCTGCCCAATTCGATGAAGTGCTGCAGGCGCACGCCCTGGCGCAGAAAGAACTCCTGGATGAGCTGAAAACTCAGGCTGCCACGACTGGAGACAATGAAGGTTTCCGCGGCGATTTCCTTCAGCTTGGGCGGCCGCTGCGCCCAGGCGTGCAGCGGCGACACCAGGAATTCGAGTTCGTCCTCAAAGATCGCCCGGCATTCGAGTCGCGAGATGTCGGGCGGCCGCAGCGTCACCGCCAGATCGACCTCGTGATTCTGCAGCCGCTCGAGGGTCTGCGGCGTCTCGCCGGGAACCACCCGGATCTCATACTGCGGGAAGCTCTCCTTGAACTCGCGAAACACGGTCGGCAGGATGAACTGCGAGGCCGCCGGCGTGCAGCCAATGCTGAGCCGGCCGCGCGGCGTCTTGTCGAGCGCCCCCAGCGCCGCACGCGCCTGCGCCATCTCCTGCAGGATCGTCTCGGCATGCGGCAGCAGTTCGCGACCATGATGGGTCAGATGCACACTCTTGCCCTGGCGATGAAACAACTGGCAAGCGAGATCGGTCTCCAGCGCCTTGATGGCGTGACTCACCGCCGACTGGGTCAGATGCATCTCACGCCCCGACTGCGTGAAACTGCCGCTGCGGGCGAGGGATACAAAGGCGCGAATCTGGCGGGAATCGAGAGGCTGCTCCATGAACGTCATTCATAGACCAAGTGAAAAAGATTGCGCGTGATTTCTGCATCAACCCGCCGCCATGGCACCGCTGATGCTGATTCATCGACCTGTCATGCCGAAGTCGAAACTGCCCTCCTCTCCCGCCCTGGCCGGTGTCGTCCAGCCCGTGCGAATCGGCTTCATCCCGCTCGCCGACTGCGCGCCGCTCCTGATCGCCGAGGCGCTCGACCTGTTTCGCAAGCAGGGCGTGCGCGTCGAACTGAGCTGTGAGGTCGGCTGGGCCACGATCCGCGAAAAACTGCTCTACGGCCAGGTCGACGCCGCGCACGCCATCGCCGGCCTCGCCCTGGCCATGCGCCTGGGCCTTGCCACGCCGCCCAGCCCGGTGGTCGCCCCCTTTGTCTTCAACCTGCACGGCGACGCCATCACCCTCAGCCGCGACCTGTGGAACCGCGGTGTGCGCGATGCCGCCTCGCTGAAAAAACTCATCCGCAGCACGACCTCGCGCCGCCTCACCTTCGGCATGGTCTCGCGCTACGCCTCGCATCACTTCCTGCTGCGCCGCTGGCTGATCGCTGGCGGCATTCATCCGGACGAGGACGTGCGCCTGGTCGCCCTGCCACCCACCCAGATGGCCGCCAACCTCGCCGCCGGCCTGATCGACGGCTACTGCGTCGGCGAACCCTGGAACTCCATCGCCGTGCAGCGCGGCACCGGCTGGATCGCCGCCACAAGCGAGCAACTGGCGCCCGGCCATCCGGAAAAGGTCCTGCTCACCACCGAGCCCTTTCTGGAGCGCCACGCCGACGAATGCCGCGCCATCCTCGCGGCCCTGCACGAATCCTGTGCCTTCTGCGACGCCCCGGAAAACCGTCCTCGGGTCGCCTCCATCCTCGCCGACAGCGGCTGCTTCCCCGGCCAGGAACAGGCACTGCAGCGCTCGCTCGTCGGCCCGCTCGATCTCGGCACCGGCCAAAGCGCCGACGCGGCCCGCTTCCACATTTTCCATCGCAACAACGCCAACGAACCCACTCCCGAACGCGGCCGCTGGCTGGCCGATGAATTTGTCGCCCACGGCCTCATCCCGGCCAGCCGCAGGAGCGAGGCCACCACCGAACTGCGCGCCTGCTGGACTTCGTCTGTCCTGCCCTCACCGGCACCACAATCCCCTTCGCCACGAAAAGTCAACCGCGCCAAACGCAGCCCCCAATCCGTCCTCGCATGAAACCCATACTCAACGCCCTCCTCCCATTCGCCGTCTTCGCGGCGCAACCGGTCGCCGCCGGCACCACCGAACTGCTCGATGTGGAAAAAGACCAGCTCCGGCTCGGTTTCATCAAACTCACGGACTGCGCCCCGCTCGTCATCGCCAAGGAGAAGGGCTTCTTCGAGGAGGAGGGCCTGATCGTCGAGGTCGAAGCCCAGGCCAACTGGAAGGTGCTGCTTGATCGCGTCATCTCCGGCGAACTCGACGGTGCGCACATGCTCGCCGGCCAGCCCGTCGGCGCCACCGTCGGCTTCGGCACCCGCGCCGAGGTCATCACCCCCGTCAGCCTCGATTACAACGGCAACGCCATCACCGTCTCCAACGCCGTCTGGGAAAAAATGAAGCCGGCCCTGCCCAAGGGAGCCGACGGCCGCCCCCTGCACCCCATCGGGGCCGCCAGCTTCAAACCCGTCGTTCTCGAAGCCAAGGCGGCCGGCACGCCCCTGCAATTCGGCATGGTCTTCCCGGTATCGACCCACAACTATGAACTGCGCTACTGGCTTGCCGCCGGCGGCATCAACCCGGGCTTCTACTTCGACCCGAAGAGCGGCGAGCAAAACATTCCCGGCG
>JAEYYS010000185.1 GCA_023428335.1 Verrucomicrobiota bacterium
GTGGAGCAGGGCCGCGCGCACCCGTTCCCGGGCGTCGGCGGCGAGGCCGAGCTGGCGGGCGATCTGGTCGGCGGTTTTGAAGCCGATGCCGTGGATGTCCTGGGCCAGCCGGTAGGGATTGGCCTGCAGGACGCTGAGGGCGTCGTCGCCATAGGTCTTGTAGATGCGCAGGGCGCGCGCCGAACTGACGCCGTGGGCGTGCAGGAAAAGCATGATCGCGTGCACGGCACGCTGCTTCAGCCAGGAGGCGCGGATTTCCTGGCGGCGTTTGCGGCCAATGCCCTCGACCTCCTCGAGCTTGGCCGACTCGTGCTCAATGATGTCGAAGATGCCGGCGCCGAAGCGGGCGACCAGGCGTTTCGCGTAGGCTGGGCCGATGCCTTCGACGAGGCCGCTGCCGAGGTAGCGCTCAATGCCCTCGGGGGAATCGGGGCGTTCGAGTTGCAGGTTGTCGGCCTTGAACTGGCGACCGTAGTCGCGGCTGGACTGCCAGTGGCCGGTGGCTTCGAAGGCCTCGCCGGCGACCACGCGCGGGGTGCGGCCGACCAGACCGACCGCCTCGCGTGCGCCTTCGGGCAGGACCTTGAGGATGCAGTAGCCGGTGTCCTCGGTGTGATAGAGCACGCGCTCGACCCGGCCGCGCAGGATCTCGGCGGGCGTTCGGCGTTCAGCGTCGGGCATAAGCGAACGCTAATGCAGTGACCGGCGAAGCGCCAGCCTGGAGCGTCTGCAAGGACTGCGTCGGCACGACCGATTCCTCCGTCATGAAACGGCTCCTTGTTCTCGGCCTGCTGGCCGTCAGTGTCTCCGTCGTTGCCCAGCAACCCGCGCTGCTGCCTTGGAAGGCCGGGGCAGCCGGGGCGAAGATCACGCCGAAGCAGATGATTTGGATGGCGGGTTATGCCTCGCGCACCAAACCGGCCGAGGGGGTCGAGCAGGACCTGTTCGCCAAGGCGCTGGTGCTGGAGGACGCGGCCGGCAGCCGGTTTGCGCTGGTCACCCTCGATCTGATCGGCGTGCCGCGCGACCTGCGGCTGGCGGTGGCGGCGCGGGTGGCAAAGGAGCACGGCATCCCGCCGGAGCGACTCGCCCTCAATGCCAGTCACACGCACAGTGGCCCCGAGCTGCGCTTCAAGCGTCTTGGCGGCGTCGATGATCCTGAATTGCGCCAAGCCCAGGCGAAGGCTTACGTGGCGGAGTTGGAAACCACGCTGGTGGGGTTGGTCGGTACCGCCCTGAAGGCCGCCGCGCCGGCGCAGGTCGAGTTCTGCGAGGCGCGCTGCGGTTTTGCCATGAACCGGAGAACGCCCGATGGCAAGGGCGGTTGGCGCAACTTCCCCAACCCGGCGGGTCCGGTCGATCATCAGGTGCCGGTGCTGAAGGTGACGGGGGCTGGCAGCCGGGAGGTGGCGATTGTCTTTGGCTACGCCTGCCACTGCACGACGCTGGGGCATCAGAAGTTCAGCGGCGACTACGCCGGTTACGCGCAGGCGGCGATTGAGAAGGCGCATCCGGGGGCGGTGGCCTTGTTTGTGAACGGCTGCAGTGGCGACCAGAATCCGTACCCACGGCGCACGACCGAGCTGGCGGCGACCCATGGCCAGACGCTGGCGACCGCGGTGGA
Source organism: Verrucomicrobiota bacterium (assembly GCA_023428335.1). Taxonomy (GTDB): domain Bacteria; phylum Verrucomicrobiota; class Verrucomicrobiia; order Verrucomicrobiales; family Verrucomicrobiaceae; genus Prosthecobacter. The sequence continues at coordinate 1,625 of JAEYYS010000185.1, forward strand.
GTCGGCCCTGGGTACGACGCCGAAGCCGCTGGGCGCACGCCTGCGTGCGGCCTACCGTGAGATCCCGCTCGCCTACGGACCGCTGCCGACCCGCGCCGAACTGGAAGCGCGACAGAAGGGCGCGGACAAGCTCGATGCCGCCCATGCCGGCCGTGTGCTGGCGCGGCTCGACGAGGAGGGGGCATTGCCGCAGCACTATCCGTATCCGGTGCAGGTGGTGCGGCTGGGCGATGAGCTGACCTGGGTGCTGCTGGCCGGCGAGGTGGTGATCGACTACGCCCTGCGCTTCAAGCGCGAGATCCGCGACCCGCTCGTCTGGGTGTCGGCCTACACGAATGACGTGCCCACCTACATCCCCAGCCGTCGCGTCTGGGAGGAGGGCGGTTATGAGGGGGGCGATGCCATGAAGTGGGGCCATCACCCGACGCCGAAATGGAGTGGCGAGGTCGAGTCGCACATCGCCGACACCGTGCACGAGCTGCGCCGTGGGCTGGAGTAGCCGGCGTTTGCGTTGGTGGCGAAAGCGGCGAGACTGCGGGCGCCATGAAAGCGCTCCTCTTTGCCGCCATCGCCGTCTGTCTCGTCGGAACCGCCGGTGCACAGAGCAGTGCGCCGTCGGCACCCGCGACTCAGACCGAGGATGAACTGACCCGCGACGGCCTGTGGGATGGCCGGCTCAAGGGCGGCAGCTACCTGGTGCGCAGCAATCAGATCGTGGCGCTGTCGAAGCATGAGTACGTGGCCGACGGCGTCGCCCGCGTCGTCGAGGTGAACCTGACGCTCAACTCGAACCTGACCGTGCGCTTTTACTTTCTTGAGCCGGTCAAGCTGGAGGGTGGCGGCGTCATCGGTGCCGGCCAGCAGGCTCTGGATCGCGCACGGGCCCTGGTGCAGGACGCGGCGGGGCGGGTGTCGCCCAGCCTCACCGAGCCGAAGGTGGTGAAGAGTTATCCGGTGTCGACCCATGCGCACACGGTCGAGTTCGTGCTGGCAAGCGAGGATCGGTTGAACTCGCTGCACGCCAGTCTGGAGCGAAGCTTCCGCACCGGCCAGGGCCGAATCTGGCGCGAGTAGGTCGAGGGATTTTCTGTAGACGCGGGCAATGACCGCGCCGATCCCGCGGGTCGCTGCCCCGCGCTACAGCCAAACCGACACTCAACCCGGCTCGTTCGGTGGCGCTTCGGCGAGCAGGATGAAGCGGTAGCGCGCGTCGTACTGGCCGCGGTTGTGCTTCGTGCAGCAGGCGCTGCAGGCGCTGTGGCGACGGAACTTGCGCACGCGGTGGACGATGAGGCCGCAGTGGGCGCAGGTGTAGGCGAACTTGCGCTTCACCTCGCGGCGCGGCAGCGGCAGGCGATGGCGGGCGCTTTCGTCAGGAATGCCGAGGTCAGCGCAGGCGCGGCGCCATTCCGGGCCGTGCGGCTCGATGCGGCGGCGGCCGGCGCGGTGGTAGGCGACGAGGTGGGCCAGCTCATGGCGCAGGGTGCGGTCGACCTGGCCTTCGAATTCCCTCAGGCGCGGATTGAGCTCGATGCGCCAGGCCGGATAACTGGCGTAGCCGGCGGTGCTGCGCAGGCGCGGGTTCCAGCAGACGCGCACCAGTCCGGCGGCACCGGTGAGCTCCAAACCGAGCAGCAGCTCGCGGCAGAGGTCGGTCAGTTCGGCGTCCTCGCCGTCGCTGACGGGTCGCTCTGCCGCCGGCGGTTCCGGCTCGGCGAAGAGGGGTCGTTCCAGGCGCCGCTCGGCCAGACTGCCGCGGATGCCGGCCTGGAAGTCGAGGATGAGCTGGGTCAGCTTCAGCATGGCAGGCCCGGGGACGCGCCCGGGTCGGTGCGGGCGGTGGTGGCTTTTTTGCGGTCGCGAATCCGGTGTTCCTGATCGCCAAGCGCGTAGATGCGATCGGGCGGCACGCTTTCCATGAGGAAGACATTGGCGCCGATCGTGCTGCGCGCGCCGACGACGGTGTCGCCGCCGACGATGGTGGCGCCGGCGTAGATGGTGACGTGATCCTCAATGGTCGGATGGCGCTTGGTGCCGGCCAGGGCCTGGCCCTGGGCGAGCGAGCGGGCGACGAGGCCGACGCCCTGGTAGAGTTTCACCCTTGCGCCGATCTCGCAGGTCTCGCCGATGACGACGCCGGTGCCGTGGTCGATGAAGAAATGGCTGCCGATCTTCGCGCCTGGATGGATGTCGATGCCGGTGCGGCCGTGCGCCCACTCGGTCATCATGCGCGGGATGAGCGGCACGCGGGCCGTGTAGAGGGTGTGGGCGGCGCGCTGGATGGCGATCGCCTCCAGGCCCGGGTAGGCGAGGATGATCTCCTCGTAGCTGCGCGCCGCGGGATCGCCTTCGAAGGCCGCCTCGACATCGGTCTGCAGCAGTTCGCGCACGGCCGGCAGGCGCTCCATGAAATCGCAGACGAGGCGGGTCGCCTCCTCGTGATGGTTGCCGCTGCCGTCGCGCAGGCGCAGGCTGCGGCGCACCTCGGTCTTGAGGCGCTCGCGGATGCTGGCGACCAGCTCATGGGTGATCAACTCCAGATCCTGGGAGGCGACCGCGTCCTCGGAGAAGAAGCCGGGGAACAGCAACTGCAGCAGGTCCTCGCAGAGGGTGGCGATGGCCTGTTTCGACGGCAGGGCGCCGCAGTCCACGTGGTTGATGCCCCCGACCTTCTGATAGGAGGTCATGAGGCGCTGGACGATCTCGGTCTGGCGGCAATCCATCTGGAGAAAACCAGTAATGCAGGAAGCGGTTTCTGGCAAATGGCGGCGGGACTTGAGATTTCAAATTTCAAATCTCAGATTTCAGAACCGAGAACCGAGAACCGCATTGGGGGCGAGGCGCTGATGCAAAACCGCCGTCACCCGCGGGGCGGATGACGGCGGTGTGGGGTTCAGGCTGCAGCCAGGGGTTATTTGGCCTCCTTGCAGCAGTCCTTGCCGCAGACCTTGCCCTGGTCCTTGCAGCATTCGACGCAGGTTTTGCCTTTGTCGGAGCAGCACTTTTTGCAGGCGTCACCGGCGAAGGCGCCGGTGCTGAGGGCGGTCAGGGCGAGCAGAGAGAGAAACGTTTTCATGGGTGTTCAGAGATGAATTTTTGACGTGGGTTTCGAGGCATGGGGTGCCGACGCGGGGTCGGCGGGACAAGCATGGATGCCGCGGGCGCACGGGTTTCTTTTCCGCAGGGGAAGTGCAGGGGCGCTCTTTCGCGCCGGTGCCGGAACCTGAGGTCAGCGACAGGGCCGAGCGCCTCAGGTCAACAGGGCGCAGTGCTGCAGGTAGAGCGGGGCGGGGCCGCCTCGTGGGGGTGCCCTGGCGATAACGACCGGCCACGGTGTGGCGTCGGTCGGCACCATCCCAAACTCGGGGTGCGACCGCACCCACGCCTGTAGAACAACCAGAACCAGGCGGGGTGCGGCAGCAGTCTCCGGAGAAAGCTGACGGGTGAGGGTGTCGGCGCAGCAGGGGCAGTCGGGCGACTGCGGCGCGGGGGCTTCGGTCTGGCAGGCCGGGCAGGTTTCCTCGGCAGCGACCGGCAGGGCGGCGGCATAGCAGCAGCCACAGAACGGAGCTGCCATGAGGCAGGCCGCGATCAGGCTGGTGAAGCGCCGGAACATCAGGAGCTTTGGAAAACGCAGCAGTGACTTTTGTTCAAAGTGGGTCGCTGACGGCCTTCAACGGGCTGTCCGAGGCGCCGAGCAGGTATTCCTCCAAGGGCGTGCCCTCCTCGGTGGCGCGCAGCATGAGGAAGTCCTCGTGATCGATCTCCAACCAGGAATCGACGCTCCAGCGACCGGCCGGGAACTGGCCGAGGAAGGTGCGCGCGGTGTCGAGCGAAACCAGCACATGGGCATGGGGGTGTTCGACGAGGGCGGCTTCCAACTCCGCGGGCGAGGCGGTTCGAATGACGTCAGCGCGTTGCAGGCCGGCGAGGCCTGGGGTGCCGCTGGCGAAAACAAAGGTGTCGCCGCCCTTCTGATGGGCGTTGAGCCAGCGCACAAAAGCCTCGCGATGCGGGTCGTCGCGCAGGCTCAGACCTGCGAACAGGGCGAGCGACGCCGCGGCGCCGAGGCCGACCAGCCGCCAGCGCCAGGGGTGATCGCGACGGACGATGCGGGCGGCCTGCCAGGCGACCGGTTCCGGCCGGCGCGCCTGCAGGCAGCATTCCGAGCCGAGGCTGGGGAAGAGGGCGGCCCAGAGTTGGTTGAGCCGGACCCAGGCGCGGGAGTTTTCCAGCCAGGCGCCGGACCAGCGCAGGGCGTGGCTGCCGGTGACGAATTCCGGTTCGAGGCCGAACTCACGGACGAGCTGGCGCCAACGCCCGGGCGAGAGCACGGTGATGTGGCCGCCGGGGGTGATGCGACCCTCGCGCAGGCTGCGGCGGAAGTAGCGCTCGCGCAGGCGTGCCAGCGGGCCGGGCATGGTCGGGGTGCAACCGAGGAAGATGCCGCCGGGACGGAGCAGGCGGGCGGCTTCGCCCAGGGTGACGCCCGGGCGCGGCAGGTGCTCGAAGACGTGCAGGCTCACCACCGCGTCGGCACAGGCGTCGCTCAGCGGCAGCGGGCCGTCGAAATTGGCCTGCCGCACCTCATCGTAACCGACCTTGGCTTCCGCGCGCGGGTTCCAGTCGAGCCCGATCCAGCGGGCGACGGCGGACTTGGGAGTGAAGTGGCGCAGCCAGCCGCGTTCGCAGCCGAGGTCGACGACGATCAAGGGGCGGCCCAGGCGTTCCGCCTCGCGGGCAAGGGCGCAGGCGGCCCACCAGTAGCGCAGCAGGCGGAAGGGGTAGCGGGCGCGGTCGAGGTTGCGGCGCAGTTTCTCGGGCGGTTCGGCGGCCTGGCGGGAGAAGGGCGTCAGCGGGAAGCGGAGCAGGGCGAAGCGCGAGGGCATGGGAGATCGACGGGAAACGCCGCCGCAAGACTGCCGGATGCGTGCCTTCCCAGCGATTTTCCGCCGGTCGCCTCAGGCGACCAGCTCGCGGATCACCTGGCCGCCGAACTGGCTGAGCTGCTTGAAACGGCCGGCGTGGTAGAACGTCAGGCGGTTGTCGTCGAGGCCGAGCAGGTGCAGCAGGGTCACGTGCAGGTCGCGCACGTGATGCACGTTGGCGACCGCGGTCATGCCGGTGTCATCGGTTTCGCCAATCGTGTGGCCGGCCTTCACCCCGCCGCCGGCGAGCCAGATCGTCATGGCGTTCGGGTTGTGATCGCGGCCGTAGGCGGTGCCGCCGCGCACGCCGTTGTCGGGGGTGCGACCGAATTCACCGCACCAGACGACCAGGGTTTCCTCGAGCAGGCCGCGGCGTTTGAGGTCGGTGAGCAGGGCGGCGATGGGGCGGTCGACCTGGCGAATCAGGTTGCCGTGGGCGCGCTCGATGTAGTCGTGGCTGTCCCAGGTGCCGGCGTAGAGCTGGACAAAGCGCACGCCCTTTTCGACCAGCTTGCGGGCGAGCAGGCACTTGCGGCCGAAGGCATCGGTGTCGGGCTGGTTGACGCCGTAGAGGTCGAGGGTGGCGGCGTCTTCGCCGGCCAGGTCGAGTACCCCTGGCACCTGGGCCTGCATGCGGAAGGCGAGCTCGTAATTGGTCATGCGCGCGCGCAACTCCTCCTGGTCGGGGCGGGCTTCGGCATGGCGTGCGTTGAGGCGGGCGAGCAGGTCGAGGTTGGCGCGCTGGCGTTCGGGACCGACGCCCGGCGGCGGTTGCAGGTCGAGGATGGGGCTGCCCTGGGCGCGCAGGGGCGTGCCCTGAAAATGGGCGGGCAGGTAGCCGTTGCCCCAGTTGGCGCTGCCGCCCTGCGGGTAGCTGATCTCGGGCAGAACGACGAAGCCGGGCAGGTCGGCATTGAGCGAGCCGAGACCGTAGGTCACCCAGGCGCCGAGCGCGGGGTCGCCGCCGAAGCGGTTGCCGCAGTTCATCTGGTACATCGCCGTCGGATGGTTGACGCTGTCGACCTGGCAGCCGCGGTAGAAGCAGAGGTCGTCGGCGACGCCGGCGAGGTGCTGCCAGGGTTCGCTCATCCAGGCGCCGCTCTGGCCGTGCTGCTGGAAGCGGAAGGGGCTGCGCACGTAGTAGCGTTTGCCGCTCTCCATGGCCGACTTCTGCTGGCCTTCGCGGACGAACTCCTTGAGGTGCAGTTTTTCGAGCGCCGGTTTCGGATCGAAGCAGTCGATGTGCGAGGGACCGCCCTCCATCATCAGGAAGATGCAGTTCTTCGCCCGGGCCGGCACCTGCTGGGCTTTCGGAGCGAGCGGGCCGGCGGCCTCGGCGGCGGCGAGTTGGGCGGTGAGCGCCACCCCGCCGAGCGAGGCGCCCAGGCCGTAGACGAACTCGCGCCGGGTCGGTGCGTGTTGGGCGCGGGTGCCGGCGCAGGGGAAATAGGCGGGGTTCATGGCGGCAGTCTTCGGAAACGTGCGGGAATCCGCAGGTTATCCCGGAAAAGACCGCCACCGTGCCAGGAAAAGCCGGCCATTGGCGCAAAAAAAGAGGGACGCCTCGCGGCGTCCCTCCGTGGGATGAATGCTGGCGGGCCGTCTTACTGGCCGGGGCGCCATTCTTCGGTGGCGAACTTGAAGGCCTGCTCGAGGCCGACGAGGTCCGTGCTGGGGCGCAGGGCTTCGAAAGCCTGGCTTTCCTTCTGGATCTCGGCGTCGCTGTAGTTCATGGCCTTGATGGAGAGACCAACGCGGCGCTCCACCTTGTCCACCTTGATGACGCGGGCCTCGACGTCGTCGCCGACGTTGAGCACATCCTTGACCTTGGCCACATGATCCTCGCTGAGCTGGGAGATGTGGACCAGGCCGTCGATGTCGCCTTCGAGTTCGACGAAGGCGCCGAAGCTGGCGATCTTGGCGACCTTGCCCTTGACGACGTCGCCGACCTTGAAGCGGCTGTCGATTTCCGACCAGGGGTCGGTTTCGAGCTGCTTCATGCCCAGGCTGATGCGCTGGTTGGCCTTGTCGATGCCGAGCACGACGGCTTCGACTTCCTGGCCCTTCTTGAGCATTTCGGACGGATGGTTGACCTTGCGGGTCCAGCTGAGGTCGGACACGTGGATCATGCCATCGATGCCTTCCTCCAGCTCGACGAAGGCGCCGTAGGCCGTGAGGTTGCGGATCGGGCGGGTGAGCTGGGTGCCGACCGGGTAACGGACATCGATGTCGTCCCACGGGTTGGAATCCAGCTGGCGGACGCCGAGGCTGATCTTGCGCTCGTCCTTGTTGATGCCAAGGACCACGGCTTCGAGTTCCTGACCGACCTGGAGCACGTCCGACGGGCGGGCGATGCGCTTGACCCAGGACAGTTCGGAGACGTGAACGAGGCCTTCCACGCCCTCTTCGACTTCGACGAAGGCGCCGTAGGCGACGAGCTTGGTGACCTTGCCCTTGACGCGCTGACCGACCGGGTAACGGCCCTCGATGTTTTCCCAGGGGTTGTTCTGGAGCTGCTTGAGGCCGAGGGAGACACGCTCCTTCTCGCGGTTGACTTCGAGGATGACGAGCTCGAGGCGCTGACCGATGCCGACCAGTTCGGTCGGGTGGTTGAGGCGGCCCCAGGACATGTCGGTGATGTGAAGCAGGCCGTCCATGCCGTTGAGGTCGACGAAGACACCGAAGTCGGTGATGTTCTTGACCACGCCGTCGACCTTGTCGCCGGGGCTGACGGACTCGAGGAACTTCTGGCGCTGTTCGGCGCGCTCGGCCTCGATGACCTCGCGACGGGACAGGACGATGTTCTTGCGGTCGTCGTTGATTTTGACGATCTTGAATTCGAAGACCTTGCCAACGTATTCGTTGAGGTCCTTCGGCGGGATGATGTCGATCTGGCTGCCGGGCAGGAAGGCTTCGACGCCGACGTTGACCATGAGGCCGCCTTTGACGACGCTCTTGACCTTGCCCTTGACCAGGCCGCCGTCGCGGAAGACCGAGGCGATCTTTTCCCAGTTCTGCTTGTAGGCGGCCTTTTCCTTCGAGAGGACGACCATGCCTTCGTCATTTTCCAGCTTTTCGAGGAGAACTTCGATCTCGTCGCCGACCTGGATGTCTTCGTCCTCGAATTCGTTCGAGGGGATGGCCCCTTCGGACTTGTAGCCGATGTCGACGAGGACGACCTGCGGCTTGATTTCAAGGATCCGGCCTTTGACGATGGATCCTTCGTGGAGTTCACGGAAGGATCCTGCGATCATTTCCGCGAGAGTAGCTGCGCTCATGTGTGTGTTGGGTTGGGAGTGCCGGGGAGAAACCGCGCGCGCTCTTCCACTCCTGAGGAACACGGCGGGCTGATGTCCCGCGCCGCCATGGGGCAGCCGGACAAAAGGGCCGGAATCATCGGCCGTGCCGGACGCTTGGCAAGGGGAAAGATGGGCCCCGGCTTCTGTAGACGCGGGCAGTAACCGCGTGGCTCCCGCGGGTCGGTGCCCCGCGCTGCAGGCAAACCCGCGGGTCGGTGCCCCGCGCTCCAGGCAAACCCGCGGGGGCAACGGTTGCATGCGGGCCCGGCCTGCGATAAAACCGCGAAGGATTTTGCGCCCACTGCGTCCAAGCCCCTCATGAAACCCCGCGCTCCGCATCGGCCGCCGCCCCGGCATGCCCCGGGCCGCCGCTGGCGGCGGCGGCTCTTCCTGCTCGGCCTGCTGGCGGGCCTGCTCGCCATCGCCGCCATCGCGGTGACGGTCGGGGTGTACGCCCAGATGGCCCTGCTCTACGATCTCGACCAGCTCGGCGAGATGCCCGAGCGCACGGTCGTGCTCGATGCCGACGGCGAATTACTCGGCCGCATGCACGGCGAAAACCGCCAGGTTGTGTCGATCGACCAGGTGTCGCCGCACTTCCTCAAGGCCCTGCTGGCGCGCGAGGACGCCCGCTTTTACCGCCACGGCGGCATCGACTACCTCGGCGTGCTGCGCGCCGCCCTGCGCAACCTGCGGGAGGGTCGCATCGTCCAGGGCGCCAGCACGATCACCATGCAGCTGGCGCGCAACAGCTACCCCGACCTCAACGAGCGCAGTTTCCATCGCAAGCTGCTGGAAATGATGCTGGCGCGCCGCATCGAGCGGCAGTGGAGCAAGGATCAGATCCTGCAGCACTACGTCAACCGCATCTTTTTCGGCGCCAACCTCTACGGCATCCAGCGCGCCAGCCAGGGCTACTTCGGCAAGAACGCCGCCGACCTCAGCCTTAGCGAGGGCGCCCTGCTCGCCGGCATCATCCGCAGCCCGGCGCGGTTTTCGCCCTTCCGCAACTTCCAGGGCGCGCTGCGCGAGCGCGACGATGTGCTGGCGCGCCTGCTCGGCACCGGCGGCATCAGCGCCGAGGAGGAACTGGCGGCGCGCCGCGCCGACCTCGCCCTGCGCGCCCAGCCGGCCTTCCAAAGCCAGGGCGGCTACGCGCTCGACGTCATCCGCCGCGACCTCGACCGCATCCTCGAGGAGCAGGCCATCGAGGACGGCGGCCTGATCGTCTACACCACCCTGCACAAGGGACTGCAGCTCGCCGCCGAGCAGGCCCTCGAAAAGCGCCTGGCTGCCGCGGAAAAACTGTCCGGCTACCGCCACCCGACCAAGGCCGCCTTCGACGCCACCTGGGATGGCCAGCGCGAGGTGGTCGCCACGCCCTACCTGCAGGGCGCCCTGAGCATCCTCGACAACGAAACCGGCGGCATCCTGGCGGTGGTCGGCGGCCGCGACTACCGGCAGAGCAAGTTCAACCGCGCCACCCAGGGCAACCGCCAGATCGGTTCGACGGTGAAACCCTTTGTCTATGCCACCGCCCTCGCCGCCGGTTTCCTGCCCGGCACCTACGTCGAGGACGCCCCCATCCGCCCCGGCGAGATCGAGTCCGCCGATCCGGGCTGGTCGCCGCAGAACAACGACGGCCAGTTCAGCGGCCTGCAGACCCTGACGGCCGGTCTGGTTGAAAGCCGCAACACCATGGCGGTGCGCGTCGGCAACTTCACCGGCCTCGACCGCGTGCTCGAGGTCATCGCCGACGCCGGCATCGGCAACCACCTCACGCGCACGCCGCAGGTCTTCATCGGCAACCTCGGCGGCACCCCGCGCGAACTCGCCAGCGCCTTCAGCATCTTCCCGAACGACGGCATCCGCCGGCGCACCTTCCTCATCGACAAGGTCACCGACAAGGCCGGCAACGTCCTGTTCAGCAACAGTGTGCTCGAGTCCGACATCATCCCGCCGGGGGCCGCGCACCTGATGCGGCGCATGCTCGCCCAGGTCGTCGACCGCGGCACCGCCGCCAGCATCCGCTCGGAGCACGGCTTCAAGGATCCCGCCGGCGGCAAGACCGGCACCACCAACGATTACAAGGACGCCTGGTTCGCCGGTTACACCGACCGTGTCACCTGCGCGGTCTGGGTCGGCCTCGACCAGCCACAGACCATCATGGCGCGCGGCTACGGCAGCCGCCTCGCCATCCCGATCTGGAGCGACGTCGTCAAGAAGGCCGCCTCGCTCGGCTACATCGCCGCCGGTCCGCGCCAGGAGCCGCCCCTGCAGCCAGTGCACATCTGTCGCCTCAGCAGCCTGCTCGCCACCCGCGACTGCCAAGGCGCCGGCACCGCCTACCAGGATCAACTGCCGACCGACATGCTGCCGCAGGGCTGGTGCGCCGCCCACCAGGGTGTCTGGGCCCGGCCGACCCTGCGCGACAGGCGCCGCCCACCCACGGCGCAGGGGATTTTCGACAGACTGCGCGGGTGGTTCCGGTGAGCCTTACCAGCACAACCCCTCATATTTCCAGCTCAGCCCGGCGAGGTCGCGCCAGCCGTTGACGTCGAGCACGGCCTGCTCGGGTCGCGCCCAGGCGGCGAGGTCGGCGACCGGCACGCATTTTTGCGAGGCGACGATGAGTTCGCTGGTCTCGACGACCTCGCGCGGGTCGTCGCGCAGCAGGGAGGCGAGGTGGGGCATGCGGCGCTGGATTTCCGCCTCATTGGCGCCGACCAGGCGGCTGAGCTGGAGATTGGGATCGTAGATGCGCAGTTCGTAGCCGCGGCCGAGCAGGGTTTCGGCGACGGCGACCATCGGGCTGCCGCGCAGGTCGTCGGTGTCGGCCTTGAAGGCCAGGCCGAGCAGGCCGATGCGGCGGGCGCCGCGGGCGGTGATGCGCTTGAGCAGCAGGTCGAGGTGGGCCTGGTTGCTGTCGAGCGTGCTGTCGAGCAGGGGCAGGTTGAGCCCCTCCTGGCGGGCCAAGGAGAGCAGGGCGCTGACGTCCTTGGGCAGGCAGGAGCCGCCGAAGGGGTTGCCCGGCTTCATGTAATAGGGCGAGATGTTCAGGCGGGTGTCGGAGCAGACGACCTCCATGACGCGACCGCCGTCGACCCCCAGGAACTTGCACAGGCGGCCGATCTCGTTGGCGAAGCCGACCTTGAGGGCGTGGAAGTAATTGCAACTGTACTTGATCGCTTCGGCGCCCTCCCAGGCGAGCACGGCGGGCGAACCGCCGAGCAGCTGGCGGGCTTCGCTGCTTTCCGGTTCGGCGCCGTCGTGGGTGCCGACCACGGCCAGCGAGGGTTCGCGGAAGTCGCGCACGGCCGTGCCCTCGCGCAGGAACTCGGGGCAGTAGTAGATCTTCACCTGGCCGCTTGCCTGCAGGTCGGCGAGGAAATCGCGCACCAACTGGCGGGTGCTGCCCGGCAGCATGGTGCTGCGGAAGATCAGCACGTGCGGTTTGCCGGAGGCGCGCAGGGCGGCGGCGATCTGTTCGCAGACCTTGCGCACGTAATCGAGGTTGAGCCGGCCGGACTCGAGCGAGGGTGTGCCGACGCAGATGATGCTGGCCTCGGTGGCCGCCACGGCCGCGGCGGCGTCCGTGGTCGCGGTCAGCCGGCCGTCAGCGCGCGCCGCCTGCAGCAGGCCGTCGAGCTCCGGTTCGACGATGGGCGAGCGGCCGCTGTTGAAGGCGTCGACCTTGGACGACTGCACGTCCACGCCGGTGACGGCGTGTCCCAACTCCGCGAGACAGCCGGCGGTGACCGCGCCCACGTAACCCAGACCGAAAATGCTGACGTTCATCGCGCCGACCATGGCACAGGCGCGCAGGGAGGAAAATGGGAAAGCGCGGCGGCGGTTTTTTGGTGTTTTTCTGACTCCAAGTGCACAAAACGTGTCATGCTTGCGTACTCCAAGCCTTCCGTTTTTCCTTCCATGAGCCAGACCCACCGCCGTACCTTCCTCAAGAGCGCCGCCGGCGCTGTTGCCGCCCCTTTCTTCCTGCCGTCCCGCGTTTGGTCGGCCCCGACTGCGCCGAATGCCCGCCTCAACCTGGGCTTCATCGGCATGGGCAAGATGAACAGCGGCCACCTCGGCAACTTCCTCGGTCGTGACAACGTCCAGGTCGTCGCCGTCTGCGATGTCGACACCAACCGCCGCGAGCACGCCAAGGGCCGGGTCAACGAGACCTACGGCAAGAAGGCCGCGGGCAGCTACAAGGGCTGCGACGCCTACAGCGACTTCCGCGAACTGCTCGCCCGCAAGGACATCGATGCGGTGGTCATCGCCACGCCCGACCACTGGCACGCCTACATCGGCATCGCCGCTGTTCAGGCCGGCAAGGATGTGTACGGCGAAAAACCGCTCACCCACAACGTCCACGAGGCGCTGAAGCTGACCCAGGCGGTGCGCGACAGCGGCCGCATCTTCCAGACCGGCTCGCAGCAGCGCTCCAGCAAGGAGTTCCGGGTCGCCTGCGAACTCGTCCGCAACGGTGTCATCGGCAAGATCCAGACGATCACCACCTCCTTCGGCGATCCCGCCGGTCCCTACAACCTCGCCGGTGAAGCCCCGGAACCCGGTCTCGACTGGGACATGTGGTGTGGTCCGGGCCCGCTCAAGGAGTACAGCAGCGTGCTCAGCCCGCGCGGCGTGCACAACCACTTCCCGGCCTGGCGCATGACCCGCGAGTTCGGCGGCGGCATGATCACCGACTGGGGTGCCCACCACATCGACATCGCCCAGTGGGCGCTCGGCGTCGATGACAGCGGCCCGGTCGAGGTGCGCGCGCCGCAGAACTGGGAGACCGCCAAGCGCGGCGCCCAGCTCGTTTACGCGAACGGCGTGGTTCTCACCCATGGCGAGGGCAAGGGTGTGTCCATCTACGGCAGCGAGGGCGAGATCCACGTCAACCGCGGCAAGTTCGAACTCTGGCTCGGCGGCAAGAAGGTGCACGGCTTCTTCGACAAGGAAAAGGACAAGGGCACCTCGCTCGACCGCGAGGTCGTGCTCAGCGAGCGCGAGTTCCTCAAGGACGCCAAGGTCAAGCTGTACGAGAGCAAGAACCACCACGACGACTGGCTCAACAGCATCCAGACCCGCGAGCGGCCGATCTGCGATGTCGCCATCGGTGCCACCACGGTCATTTCCTGCCACCTGATGAACATGGCCTACTGGCACGGCGCCAACTTCCAATGGGATCCCAACGCGCGCACCTTCGCCAAGGGCGGCGATCCCAAGTGGCTGACCCGCGACTACCGCGGCGCCTGGGCGGTTTGAGCCGGGGGCGGAGAGTGGAGAGATTCGCGGGGCGTGGGAAGACGGTCTTCCCACGCCACGAGTGGCATCACAAAAGATTGACGTCGATCCGCCGGCTCCGATAGCCTGCGGAAATGACATCGACCCGCAGTGAGGCTTCCGTCAGCGCAAGTCGATCCCGCTTCCTGCTGATCTTTGGCGTGGTTTGGCCGGCCTTCACCCTGCTGCTGGAGTGGAGCACCGGGGCTTGCGCCTCACAGTTTTTCGATCCGCTGCCGACAGTCCTGCATGGACTGCTCATCGCGGGGGTGCCCTGGATCTGCTGGATCGCGCACACCCGCGAGCGGGGCGCCATCGCACTCACGTGGCAGCGCGCTGTCTTGGGGGCCGCTTGGGCGGTCGCCAGCTTTTACCTGCTGTGCTTCTCGGTGCTGACACCCCTGGCCTGGATGGGCGTGGTGTTTTCGCCCTTTCTCGTGGCCGCCGGAGGGCAGGCCTGGGTTGGCTTGTTGCCTTGGGCCACCCTCGGGCCCTTCTGGGCTTGGCTGGCCCTGTGGAAGGCGCGATCGCGGTTGCGCCCCGCACTGTCGGCTTCCGGCTGGGTGCGACAGGCGCCCTGGCTGGGGGCTTTGGGAGCGCTGACGCTGCTCCTGGCGGTCGAAGCACCCTTCTGGATCACACGGCATGCCGTCAGCCAGCATCACATAGCCAGTGATCGGAACAAGGCCGAATGGATTGGCAGGCTGAGGCGACTGAACAGCGAGGCTTTCCTGCGTCATTTGGCCTATGGCAGTGTGCATGCCAAAAGCAGCCCTTTGGAGTGGATTGCTGGTATTGGTTCAAGGCTGCCCCTGAGGGATTCCGTGAATTCGCTGCCGGACACGGAAGAGGCGCGCACCTTGTATTATCGGGTGCAAGGTCGCGCCTTCAGCGACCTGCCGCCGCCGAAGCGTTTTGCGCCATTCGACTGGGAGACCGGGCGACGGGATGCGGATCCTCTTGCCGAGGGGCTTGATTGGGATGAGGCGCGGGCCGGCGATGCCGTGGGTGCACGGCTGCGTGGGCTGAGCTTGGCCAGCTCACGCATGGACTGGCATCTGGATGCGCCGTCGCGCCTGGCCTATGGCGAGTGGACGCTGAGTTTTGCCAACAGCCGTGTCACGGCACAGGAGGCGCGCTGCCAAATCTTGCTGCCGGCCGGTGGCTTCGTGTCGCGACTCACCCTCTGGGTCAACGGGGAACCGCGTGAAGCAGCCTTCTCCACCCAGGCCAAGGTGAAGGCCGCCTATCAGCAGGTGGTCGTGCGCGAGCAGCGGGATCCGGTGCTCGTGAATGTTGCCGGGCCGGACCGAGTCCTCTGCCAGTGCTTTCCCGTTCCACCCAAGGGCTCGATTCAGATCCGATTGGGCATCACGGCCCCGATTTCCGAGCACGGCCTGGACATGCCGGACTTCATCGAAAGAAACTTCGCCGTGCCGGAGGAACTCCGTCATGCGGTCTGGATGCAGAGCGCGCATGAGTTCACCAGCAGTGCCCCCCAGCCGGTTGTGCGCGAGGCGGGTCCATTCACCTGGAGGCAGGATCTGAGCCCGGAAAGGCTGCAAGCCTTGCGTTTTCACCTCACGCAAGTGTCGTCCCCACCGCGGGCCGTCTGGTGCGAGGATCCCTGGCCGCAGGAAGGGCGTCCACGGTATTTCTCCGGCACTTGGCGGACCGTACCCCCCAGCCCTCCGTCGCGTTTCATCGTGGTGGTCGACACTTCGCTGTCGCTGCGTCCTTTGTCCGGGTTGATTGGCCCGGCCGTGGATCGTCTCGCGGAAAAGGTGGAGGTTGTCGTTCTGGCT
>JAEYYS010000215.1 GCA_023428335.1 Verrucomicrobiota bacterium
CATCAGTGTTTCTTGGTGCTGTCGCAGGTCGCGCAGGCGGCCTTCGGCTTGGTGCAGGACGAGCACTCGGTCTTGCTCTTGTCGCAACTGCTCTTGCAGGCGGTTTTGCAGGAAGTGCAGCTGGCGACGGTCAACGAACCGGCGGCGAGAGCGAGGAGAAGAAGGCTTTTCATGGTGGTCTAGGTGGTTGGGTTGAGGAAATCCTGATCGCAGGATGTTCCTTTGAGAGTCAGAATACGTCCCTTTATTCCCTCGTTTTGGAAAAAAAGTCCGCGCGCGCCCGCCGACCGCCCGATGCCCGCCTGCATCGCGCCCCACCCTGCGGTTGGCACCAAGCCTCACTCGGCGAGCTTCGCGGCCGCCTGCCGGCGAGCCTGCTCCAGCACCTCCGCCAGCTTCACCGGCGCACCGCCGCGGCGCAGGCTCTCATCGGCCGCAACCATAAAGGCGTGGATTTCCAGCGTCTCCTCCGCCTGCACCGGCGGCACGCGGGTCTTGAAAAACGTGGCGATTTCCCGGCACAGCGGTTCGTAACCGCCGCTGCGGCCGGCCTGGCGCACGCCCTTGCGCCCGAAGGCGACAAAGCCGTAGTCCTTGCCGCCCTCGACCAGGCCGCGGTAGCTGCCGACGCGGCCGTCCTGCCAGAGGCCGGTGACGACATCCTGCTGCGCTCCCTTGCTGCGCGTGACGCTGGTGCAGCCCGGTCCCATCAGGGTGAACAGCGCCTCGATGCCGTGGATGCCATAGAAGAACAGTTCGGGAATGCCCTCCTGGTAGGAACACGGTCCCCAGGTCGTCGCACCGAGCACTTCGCCGACCGCTGGATCCGTCAGCAGGCCGCGCACGCCCTCGCCAAAACGCGCCGACGAACAGGAAAAGAACGGCGTACCGTGGCGCTTCGCGAGTTCGACGATCACCACCGCATCGGCCAGCGAGCCGGCGAGCGGTTTGTCAATGAAAACCGGCTTGCCCGCCGCGAGCACCTGGCGCGCCTCCTCCAGATGGATGCGGCCGTCGACGCTCTCCAGCAGCACGACATCGACCCGGGCCAGCAGTTCCGGGAGGGTGGCGACGATCTCCACGCCCATGCCACGCACCTGCTCGGTGAACTTCGCCACCCGGTCGCGACTGGCCGGCAGGTCGGTGCCGCCCGGGTAACCGGCAACGACGCGGATGCCGGCGAGTTCGCCGGTGTTGGCGGGATCGTTGAACAGCTTCGTGAAGGCCGGCACATGCGAGGTATCGAGCCCGATCAGGCCGGCGCGCAGCGGGGTCTCGGCAGCGGCGGCGGTGTGGACGAGCGCAAGGCAGACGGCAAGGCGGCGAAGGCA
Source organism: Verrucomicrobiota bacterium (assembly GCA_023428335.1). Classification (GTDB taxonomy): domain Bacteria; phylum Verrucomicrobiota; class Verrucomicrobiia; order Verrucomicrobiales; family Verrucomicrobiaceae; genus Prosthecobacter. The sequence continues at coordinate 1,332 of JAEYYS010000215.1, forward strand.
ACGGTGCATCTTCCGTCAACGCGACCGGCGCCCCGTCTCCTTGCAGCGCGCGCGGCATTTGCACCCCGGCCCGCCCTGGGCGAAGCTGCGGCCGTGCCCGAAGAGCTGATCGAACGCTTCATTCTCCACCTCGCGGCGGAGCGCGGCCTGTCCGTCAACTACCAGCTGCTTGTGCGCCGCGTGCTCGAATCGCTCGCCGGCTGGCTGCGCGAGTCCCAGGGCGTCGAGGCCCTCGCCGGCGTGCAGACCGGCCACCTCGCCGCCTGGCTGGCGCGGCGCAAGCAGGACGGCATCGCCGCCTCCAGCGCGCGTGTGGAACTGGTCGCCGTGAAGATCTTCTTCCGCTGGCTGGCCGCGCGCGGCCATGTGCCGGCCGATCCGGCCGAACCGATCCAGCCGCCGCGGCTCGACAAGCATCTGCCCGGCACCCTCAACGAGGAGGACGCCCGCCGCCTGGTCGAATCCGTCACCGGCAACAGCCCGCTCGACCGCCGCGACCGCGCCCTGCTCGAACTGTTTTACGCCAGCGGCCTGCGCCTGTCCGAACTGCTCGGCGCGCGCCTGGAAAACCTCAGCCTTGAGGAGGGCTGGATCCGCATCACCGGCAAGGGCGGCAAAACCCGCCTGGCCCCGGTCGGCGGCGCCGCCCGCGAGGCCCTCGCCGCCTGGCTCGAACACGGCCGGCCACAGCTCGTCAAACCGCGCACCCAAAGCCACGTCTTCCTCGCCCAGCACGGCCAGCCGCTGACCCGCGCCCGCGTCTGGCAGATCGTCCGCGAACGCGCCGCGCTCGCCGGCCTCGGCACGCGCGTGCATCCGCACCTGCTGCGTCACTCCTTCGCCACCCACCTGCTCAACAACGGCGCCGACCTGCGCGTCATCCAGGAAATGCTCGGCCACGCCGACATCGCGACGACGCAGATCTACACCCACGTCGACCAAAAACGGCTCAAGCAGGTGCACCAGCGCTTTCACCCGCGCGGCTGAAGCCCCGGCCGCTCAGCGCCGCCGGGACCAGCTCAATCGCGGTCACGCCGCGTACGGCACGACCACCTTCTGCGCGTGCTCGTCGTGCGCCGGATTGAGCGCGCGCAGCTCAAACTCCATGCGGTCGGCATAGGCACGGGCCGCCACCCAGCCGTTCGGCCGCGCGGCATTGAAGACGTAGGCCGTCGGCGGCAGGTTGATCAGGTGCAGCCCCTGCTTGCCGGTGCTGTGCGACCAGTTGTGGGTGTGACCATACAGGAAGGCGCGCACCTTCTCATGCCGGCCCAGCACCGCCAGCAGGGCATCGCTGTCAGTGAGACCACTCGCCTTGTGGCCGTCGTCCACCGGTCCCTGCGGGTTGTGGTGCGCCAAGACAAAGGTCGGCCGGTCGGGCAGCTTGGCGAGGGTGCGATCCAGCCAGCCGAGCTGCGCTTCACCGAGCACGCCGGGCGTGCTGTTGACGCGGTCGAGCGAGTCGAGCAGCACCCAGTTGACGCGCGCGCTGCGGATCACCGACACGTGCTTGCCGAGCACCGGCCGCGGCTCGTCCGGGTTGGTGAAGGCAGCCAGGAAGGGGTCGCGATCGTCGTGATTGCCGAGCGCGCAGTGCACGGCGACGCCGGCCTCGCGCAGCGGCGCGACGCAGCCGGCAAAGGCCTCGTAATCACCGGCCTGACCGTCGAGGAAGGCGACATCGCCGTTGACCAGCACGCCGTACGGCTTCTGCCGGCTCTTCAGCGCCTGATTGACGCAGCGCGTCAGGTTTTCCGCCATGTTGGCGCCGCGCGCCTCGCGGGCGGTGTCAGCACTGATGTGGGTGTCGGAAAACAGGATCCAGGTCTCGGCATCCTCGTCCTGACCCCGGGCGTGGGGTGCGAGCAGGGCGGCGAGACCGCCTTGAAGCCAGCGGCGACGATTGAGGGCAGGCAGGGTGACAGGCATGGTGCCGTCACCTTCCGGAGACCGGGCGGCGAACGCAAGGCCAAATGCACCGCTCAGGAGGCCTTGGCCAAGTGCTCGCTGAGCACCTGCCAGGCGCGCTCGTACTCGCCGAGCCGGGCGTGCGCCTGGGCCAGTTCCAGCGGCAGGAAGGGCGGTGCATTGGGCAGCCGCGCCACCTTCTCCAGCACACGCAGGGCCTGCTTGGCGTCGCCGGCCGCGCACAGGGCATGGTACAACTCCACCGCCGGGCGTGGATCGTTCGGATTCATCAGCACCACGCGCTCCAGCCGCGGCACGTCGGAGGCGAGCAGACTGGTGGCGCGCGGCGGCGGCGGCACCTGCGTGCTGGCCAGCTCAAAGGCCTCGCGGAAGCGACCGGCGCGCGCGTGCTCCTCGGCCAGATGCCGCCAGCCGTAGGGCAGCCATTCGGGATGTTCGCCCAGCAACTGCACCAGCCGGGCACGATCGCCGCGCGCGCCCCAGGCATCGAACAGGGTCTTCAAAAGCGCCTTGTCGGCCAACTCCAGCCGCGGGTTCTGCGCCAGCACCTTCTCCAAGCGCTCCTGCCAGAGCTCGCCCCCCGGCGACGCATTCAGGAACAGCACCTGCAGTTCGAGCCGGTCAGCCAGCTGCCAGAGTGGATCGACAAGTTCCGGATACCGGCCCATCTGGTTGAGCATCATCTGGTAGTGACCGTGCGGCCCCTGCGCGTACGCCGGATCGCGGCGCAGGCACTCGCGCCAGGGGATGACGGCAAACAGCGGCCGAAAATTGAGCCAGTACATGCCCTCCTGCAGGCAGATGTCGGCATGACCCGGCTCCAGCGCCCGCGCCCGGCCAAAGTCCATCAGCGCCTCATCCGGCGACAGGCGCAACTGCAGGGCGAGCTGGGCGCGCAGGTAATACATGCGGAAGTTCAGCGGCGACATCGCCACCGCGCGATCGGCAAGCTCGTAGGCCTCGTTGTGGCGGCGCGCGGCGGAGGCGGCCACCGCGCGGCGGTGCAACTGCTCCGCCGTGCTTTCGAATTCCGGCAGCCACCAGCCGCGCACCTGGCCGGCATACACGACAGCGAGCCCGAGCAACCCCAGGCCGGCAAGGCGGAAGCCGCCGCGTGTCAGCCGCCCGGCAGGACCGCGCAGCCAGGCCGGGTTCGCCGCCACCGCCGCCAGCACGGCGACGACCAGCACGTAGGCCAGGCGATGGTTCGGCACATCGACCAGCCCATGCAGCAGGGCCAGCAGCAGGCCGATGGCGGCCGCGCGGCGCAGGCGCAGGCCGGAGCGTTGACCGCGGCCGTTCTCAGCCGCGGCTCGCCAGGGACCGGCGGCGATCAGCCACAGCGCCAGCAGGGAGACCGGCAGCAGCGCCAGCAGACCGCCCTCGACCCACAGCCAAACCACGTCGCTCTCCGGATGCAGCACATGGTACATCGGATGATGCAGCGTCGTCACCATCGGGTAGATGGCGCTGAAATTGCCGAGGCCCAGCCCAAGCAGCGGCGCCTCCGAAACGATGCGCAGGCCCTCGCGCGCCAGCTCCAGGCGCAGGCCGGGCGCCGAGGCGTCCAGCTCGGTGAACGAGCGCAGGCGGGTGCCGGCACCGCCGCCCGCGGCGAGCACCACCGCCACAGCCACCAGCAGCACCCCACCGGTCACCGCCAGCTTGCGGAACAAACCGTGGCGCAGGGCCGCGGTGGCGACCCACAGCACCAGGCCGATGAGGGCGAGCAGCACGCCGGCGCGCGAGGTGTTGGCGAAGATCGCCGCCAGCGCCGTGATCAGGCCGATGGCATAGCACGGCCAGTCGCGCCGGCGCTGGCGGAAGCTGTCGTAGGCGGCCGCCGCCGCCAGCACGGCGCCGATGGCGAACAGGCTGGAGGAATGGTTGCGGTTGGTGAACGGTCCAAAGCCCTCGCCCCAGCGCTGCGGCTGCCGCGGCCACCAGGACGGACACCAGCCATTGTAGGGCTCGGCAACCGACAGCGCCGCCAGGATCAGGATGCCGGCAGCCAGCACCCGCAGAACCAGCCGGCGCTCTCCCGCGGAAAACTGCTGGCCCAGGCAGGCCGCCAGCCAGACCAGCCCGGCAACCAAGGTCAGCCAAGCTTCCAGCGTGGCCGCCGGCTGCGGCGAACGAGTGGTCGGGCG